>NZ_JBFTNT010000002.1:0-144218 GCF_056397585.1 Pedobacter sp. 05L430
AGATTAATATCAGGAACCAGGCTTTTTAACCAAGGACTATAAGAAGCGGAAAATCCATATGGTTTATCTAAAAAAGCTAGTTTAGAAGGGTTTATACTCATTGAGTTTGCATCCGGAGCAATTGCCACTCCAGCATCTCCCATGCCTCCGATCCGGGCATCAGGAGTAATCAACAAAAAAGGGACCGCTGTAATGATATTATTTGGAACACTTCCATTTGTTTGGGTACCTGGCTGTACTTCTTGGGCAAACAGTCCTGTAGCAACTGTTGCCAGCGAAAAAATGCTTAATGCAGTTTTTACAGTGTACCTTAAATTCATGCGTCCCGTATAATTAATACTATTGCACGCAAGTTAACATAGTGCTGCTAAATTTCAAAGTATTCCCCCGGTTTACAAAGCATTTGAATAATATCCTACCTGAAAACTCTGTTCGGAGATAATTTGTTTCAATTTTATAAAAAAAGTTTTTTTGGAGCGAACACCTTTTTTTGTGTAGTTTTAACCTTTAGAGTAACTATTTGCGCAATCCAATGAAAAAATCATACCTATACTCGCTTGCATATCTCGCACTTGTAGCCTCCCTTGTCTCCTGTAAATCTAAATCAGGAACTTCGGACAAGACAGGATTAGCCTATAATAAAAAGGAATATGGAGGATTTCAGGTCAACAATAAATTCAAAAGAGGACCCGGTCCCGGCCTGGTCGAAATTGAAGGCGGTGTTTTTGTAATGAGTGGTAGCGCAATAAATGTTGCAGGACAAGAACTAAGCGATTACAACCATAAAAGAGAAACTACTGTTTCTTCTTTTTATATGGATGAAACGGAAGTTTCGAACACGAACTGGCTGGAATACCTAAATTGGATAAGAACCAATTATCCAACTGATTACGAATATTATTATAACGAAATACCCGACACCTTGGTTTGGCGAAGACCGTTATCATACAATGAACCTTATGTGGACAATTATTTAAGGCACCCTGCCTACCAGGATTATCCGGTAGTTGGGGTTACCTGGGAACAGGCGTCAAGGTATTGTGACTGGAGAACTGATCGGGTGAACGAATTGCTCCTCAGGGATCAGGGTTATATGACGAGCTTTAAAGACATAAACGGGGATACCAGAAGCGGTGTTGCCGAGGCAAGCGAAAGACCGACAGCACCTTTTAATACGGAAACCTACCTAAGTGGCCAGCATAATGATAAAGGTAAAAAGGCGATGAAAGATCTAAGCCCTACCAGTGCTAAAGCTGCCGATGCCGGCGCGAATGGGAAAGGTGCAACCAGAACGGTAAGACTGGAAGACGGGATTTTAAAACAACCGTATCGCCTGCCAACTGAAGCCGAATGGGAATATGCTGCACTTGGATTAATTGGCAATACGGAGTACGAAAACATTCATGAAAACAAAATTTATCCATGGAATGGGCTGGGGTTAAGCTCTGCAAAGAAAAAAACCCGTGGTTTGATATTAGCCAACTTCAAAAGAACAAAAGGTGACTATATGGGTGTTGGAGGTTCTTTAAATGACAAAGGCGGGCTAACCGTTCCGGTAAGATCTTACACGCCAAATGATTTCGGCTTGTACAATATGGCTGGAAATGTAAATGAATGGGTTGCGGATGTTTATCGCTCCAAAACTTTTGAGGCTGCCGATGCGTTTAACCCTTACAGAGGAAACTTTTATGAGGATAAAAAAATAGCCGATCCCAGTACCGGAAGGATAGAAATAGACAAACACAACCGTCCTGTGATGACTGCAGCTGTATCGGCAAGAAAACAAACATGGGCGGAAAAACAAGCCGCTGCGAGTAAACCTGCAGATTCTGTGAATACTTACGCCGATCAAAGAGGGTACCGTGACAAGGCAAATGACCTGTATGGTGAAATTACACTTATTACGGATAAATCCAGGGTATATAAGGGTGGATCATGGGATGACCAGGCCATGTGGTTAAATCCTGCAACCAGAAGATTCCTTCAACAGGATGAATCAACAGCCGACATTGGCTTCAGGTGTGCAATGACAATGCTTGGTGCCTCTGAAATTAGATCTATGGGAAAACCGCAATTCAAGACTAAACCGCAAAAGGCCTTTAAAGCTGGCAAGAGATAAACATATTTTTATTTTGATATAACAAAAACGGGGGTCATGTGGCCCCCGTTTTTGTTTATTGAAATTGTATCAATATTTCATTTTTCTCTACCTTGTCTGCCTTATTGATGAGGATCTTCTTAATCATTCCCGAAGCTGGAGATTTAATAACATTTTCCATTTTCATGGCCTCCAGCACCAGTAAGCTATCTCCTTTGCTCACCTGTTGCCCCTCAGTAACCAAAACACTCAAAACCAGGCCTGGCATAGGGGCTTTAATTTCACTAACCTTATTGGCCAAAGCACTATCCATGCCCAATTGCTTAAGTAACTGATCATATTGATCTTCCATTGCGATGGTATAGGTAGTTCCATTTACCTTGATGACACTTGTTTTATCAGCTTTACTTTCGGAGACGACCTCTATGTTGTAGGATTTATTATTGTAGATCACGTGAGTATGGTTATTCCCCAAACTTCTTGGATCTAAAGTTACTTCCAAACCATTAACACTCATTGAATTATTGTTTATTTCGACATTGAAATTGTAGTGTTCGTTGACTTTTACCTTCATAACTATTGTGTTAATGCGTATTGAATTAAATTTGCGCCCATTTTAAGCGCGCTGGAGCGCTTATCCTGAGTATCTCCAGGGTAAGTTCCATAATCCTCCCATCCATTCCCCAAATCGCATTCATAAGTGTAATAACAAACGATGCGTCCTTCCCAGATTAATGCAAAACCCTGAGGTCTTTTATTGTCGTGTTCATGGATCTTGGGCAGGCCATTGGGAAACTTAAATTTTTGATTGTATATCTGATGATTGGCTGGTAATTCTGTGAATGTTAATTCAGGGAATACTTTCTTCATTTCTTTACGGATAAACTTATCCAGTCCGTAGTTATCATCAATGTGTAAGAAGCCGCCACCGATTAAGTATTTACGGAGGTTACTGGCTTCAGCACCACTAAAAACGACATTCCCATGTCCTGTAAGGTATACGAATGGGTAATTAAATATTTCTGCACTTCCAACCTCAACAATTTCCTCCTGCGGGGCAAAGTTTGTTTGCAGGTTCTTGTTACAAAAGTCGATAAGGTTGGGAAGTGCGGTTCTATTGGCATACCAATCGCCACCACCATTATATTTTAGTTTTGCTAATTTATAAGTAGGGGAATAAAAGCTTGAGCATATCAAAATTATTCCGGCGAAAAAAAGGGGTTTAAACTTCATCGATTTAAATAATTCACCTCAAAACAGGCCGCTAAAGCAGCGGTTTCTGTTCTCAGCCGTGTATTACCTAAAGTTAAGGGTTTATAGCCATTCTGCAAAGCCAAATCAATTTCCATCGGTGTAAAATCACCTTCTGGTCCGATCAGGATGGTATAATGCTGATGAGGTTCAGCAATTTGACTGATGTACTGCCTGGAAGACTCATCAATGCAATGCGCTATCATCCTATTAGTGGTATTTTCTATTTTTAAGAAATCGGAAAAGTTTATCTGAGGATTAACTATAGGATGATAGGCTTGAAGGGATTGCTTCACAGCAGAAGTAACGACCTTAACCAACCGGTCTTCTTTAACTACACGACGCTCAGAACGATCACAAATTATTGGCGTGATCTCTTCTATCCCTATTTCAGTCGCTTTTTCCAGAAACCATTCTAATCGATCTATGTTTTTAGTTGGTGCAATAGCAATATGCAGCCGATGATTCCGCTTGTTGTAGTTATGGGTTGCTTCCAGAACTTTTAGTTCAACGTTTCTCTTTGTCTGGCCTACAATTGCAGCCTTGTAAAGTCCTCCAACGCCATCAATAAGGTAAACTTCGGCACCAATATTTAATCTTAAAACCTTTATGCAATGCCTGCTTTCATCCTCATTTAAGACATAATCATCAGAAATGATGTCTGGTGTATAAAAAACATGCATTACAAAGTAGATTAATGGTTGTCGACCATATCACTCTTGCTAATCACGAGCTCCAGTTTTATGGTTTCTATATTCTGTTCTGTTTTCTTTAAGATCGTAAATAAATACCCATAACATTCTTCGCTATCACCTACTTCAGGGATCTTTCCAAATGCATGAGACACAAGCCCTCCTACTGTATCAAAATCCTCATCTTCGGGCAGATCATGAGGTAAATGCTCATTTACATCATAAACAGTTGCATAAGCATTAATGATAAATTCTGTATCAGATATTTTTTCAACAGTTGGTTTTTCCTCATCATACTCGTCCTGTATCTCACCAACAATCTCCTCTACGATATCTTCCAGCGTTACCATTCCGGCTGTACCGCCGAATTCGTCAATGACAATAGCAATTTGAATGCGCTTCTGTTGAAGTTCACTTAGCAGGTCATTTATTTTCTTTGTTTCAGGTACAAAATATGGCTTCCTGATAATATCACTTAAAGACCATTCTTTATTACCCGCCAATAATGGGAGAATATCCTTTGCGTGAACAATTCCGATAATCTTATCGATAATGTCATCATAAACAGGCATCCTTGAATATCCTTCGCCAATTATTGTTTCTACAACTTCCTGTTTAGGTGTAGATAATTCAATTCCAGAAATTTTGGTTCTTGGAACCATGATATTTTTAACAACTCGCTCATTAAAATCAAAAACGTTTTTAATCAGTTCGTGTTCATTGGTATCCAGCGCGCCACTTTCTTTACCCTGATCCAATAAATAATACAACTCTTCTGTACTGTGTACTGATTCATGTCCACCTACATTGGAAATACCAAACAGCTTAAGGATTATATTAGCCAGGCCGTTTAAAACCCATATAAAAGGTCTGAATAGCCAATAGAATGCCTGAAGGGGAACAGCAATGAATAATGTTGTAGCCACAGGTCTTTGTATTGCTACCGACTTTGGTGCCAATTCTCCAAATACGATGTGCATTACCGTAATAAATAGAAATGCAATAAACGTAGATATAGAGGTAATGTAAACCTCTGATAAATTAAAGTTAATCAGCGCATCGTGAACAATGTTATGCATCACAGATTCACCGACCCAACCCAAACCAAGAGAGGCAAGCGTAATACCCAGCTGTGTTGCGGCTAAATAGCCATCAAGATGCTGGGTAATGTATTTTGCGATATTTGCAACCCTACTTCCGGATTTCGCTTTAATTTCAATTTGCGAGGCCCTAACCTTTACAATTGCAAATTCTGCTGCAACGAAAAATCCGTTCAGCGCTACTAAGAAGAATGTTAAAAATATCTTGAGACCTTCCATTAAGAATTCTTATTTCTAAACTTTTCGTCATAGAGAGCAATGCTTTCCTGTATGACTTTATGTGCATATCTTACACCCAACAGATGTTCGATAGTTACTTTCTTTTCTTCCAGTGCTTTATAATCCTGGAAGAACTTAACGATTTCTTTCATTGTATGCGGAGGCAGATCAGCCAAATCATTAATGTAATTAACCGACATATCGTTTTTAGCTACCGCAATGATTTTATCATCTTGTTCGCCGTTATCTACCATATGCATTACGCCGATAACTTTCGCCTCGATAATTGACAATGGATAAACATCCACTGAGCATAACACCAAAATATCAAGAGGGTCATTATCATCGCAATAGGTTTGTGGAATAAACCCATAATTAGCGGGGTACATCACTGAAGAGAATAATACTCTATCTAATTTAATCAGATTAGACTCTTTATCAATTTCATATTTCGCTTTTGAACCTTTTGGAATTTCTATAATGGCATTAACAATTTCAGGTAAATTATCGCCTGGAGAAACGCTGTGCCATGGATGATGATCGTAATTATTCATTTTTTATTTTATTGTTCTGTATTTGTTGTTTCTTTATCTGTGTTATTTACCACCTTCTTTTTCACGAACGTGATGATAAGCGGAATGGTCGTAACAATAATAAAGCCTATAATTATGTATAATAAATAATCGGTTATTTCTTTTTCAAATCTTTTACCTAAGAAATAACCAAGCAAAGTTAAGGAAGCTATCCATAATATTGCACCTGCAATGTTATATAATGCAAATCTCTTAAAATCTAGTTTAACTACGCCAGCAAAAATCGGGGCAAAAGTCCTGACGATCGGAACAAATCTTCCCATTATTAAAGCAAAAGCTCCCTGTTTGTTGTAATATTCCTCGGCAGCTTTCAAATAACGCTTTTTAAAGAAGAAAGTGTCCTTCCTATGATAGAGTACAGGGCCCGTCTTTCGACCAAACCAATACCCGGTAAAATTACCTGAAATGGCAGAAAGGCATAAACCCAGGATAAGCACGTAGATATTTACATCCAACTTTCCTGTTGCTACAAACATGCCCGCAAGAAATAAAAGGTAATCGCCTGGTAGGAAGAACCCAAAAAATAAACCAGTTTCAGCAAAAATAACGAACATTACAACATAAAAACCACCTTCTTTAAGTAATTTTTCAGGGTCGATAAAATGCTGTAATGAGGTCCAGAAATCTTGCATAGTTCAATTACTCGTAAAACTACAAATAATTATCTAGAGAAATGGTTATATCAAATTTAAAATTACCGCAGGGTATACCCCTAAAAATAATGTAATTACAACTGAAAAAATCAATACTGCTTTGTATTGAAGCGGTACTTCCAGCTCAATTTCATTACCCTCTTTAAAGTACATGGCCACGATTACTTTAAAATAATAGTAAAAGCCAACCAAGGCATTTAAAATAGCGAATGCAACAAGAAGGATCTGATACTCTCCCATTACATTCAGAAACATTAAATACTTCCCGATAAATCCTGCTGTTAGCGGTATACCGGCCAGCGATAACATCGCTATTGTGAGCACCAAAGCAGTTAGTGGATTGCGTTTAGCCAGTCCGTTAAAGCTGTCAAAATGATCATTACCTGTTTTCTGTTTAACCATAATTAGCACCGCAAACGCAATGATACTGGCAAAAGTATAAGCTGCTGCATAAACCAATACATTATTTGATGAGTTTGCAGACAAGGTTACTAACGAAAACAATAAGTAACCTGCATGAGATATACTCGAATAGGCAAGCATTCTTTTAAAGTTCTTTTGAAATAAGGCAGTAACATTTCCAATAAACAATGTAATACAAACAATTGCAACTAGTGGTGGTAGCCAGAAATCATGAAGCGGAGCAAAAGTATCAGCAAACAGGCGTAAAAAGGCAGCAAAACCTGCAGTTTTCACTACTGTGGACATAAAAGTTGTAATCAAAGTCGGCGCACCCTCATATACGTCCGGTGTCCAAAAGTGAAACGGTGCAGCTCCTACTTTAAAGCTCAATCCTATTAACATCAGAATTACACCCGGATAAAACATCGGGGAGATGGATTTGTAATTGCCCACTAAATACTGATTAATGGTCTCCAAATCGAACGAGCCTGTCGCACCATAAATCAAGGTAATGCCAAATAGTAAGAATCCTGTTGAGAATGCTCCCATTAAAAAGTACTTCAATGAAGCCTCATTAGATGCAAAGTTACTTTTCCGAATACCCGCAAGTATATATAAACAAACAGACATAATCTCAATGCCAATAAACAACATGGACATGTTCTTGTAAGAAACCATGATGATGATACCTGCCAGTGCAAATAATATTAGTGTGAAATATTCAGCAATATTTTCACTATCCGCTGCAAAATAATTTTGTGTAAGTAGAAATACAAACAATGTACCCAGGATGGTTATACCTGAAAAAGCCAATGCAAAATTATCCATCTGCATCATGCCAAAATAGGTCTGATTAGTGTTCCATGAAGTAGCAACAAAAGCCAGTGAAATAAGCAATCCAATAAGAGTAATGGGTAATAATGCTTTTTTAGCCTTAAACAAACCTGCGTAAAGCACTACTAAAGCTGTAACAGTAATTGTTATTATGATATTCATTTGCTTAGTTTACCGATGTTAATTTTTGTGTTACTTGTTCTATTAAATGCTGCACTGATGCTTCAGACAATTGCAGAATTGGTTTTGGATAAACGCCTAATACAATAATTAGTGCGCAAATGATATATAGTACTATCCTTTCCGAACCTTTAACGTCTGTAAAGGTAATTGTTAAATCATTCGTTTTGCCCAGCATAATGTTCTGGTACATCCTGAACATATAAACTGCCCCGAATATAATTGTTAATCCTGCAAAAACAGCTAACCAGATATTGTACTGATACACGCCTATCAGCAACAGGAATTCTCCTATAAAGCCGTTGGTTCCAGGTAATGCAACCGTTCCAAGAACGATGATCAAAGCCGTAATTGCCAATACTGGTGCCTGTTTGGCGATTCCACCCAATTCACTTATTCTATTTGTTTTCAAACGGCTTGAAACAATGTCAAGCACAAAAAACAAACCTACCACATTGATACCGTGACTAAGCATCTGAATCATTGCACCCTGCATGCCCTGTGTATTCAACGCAAAAATACCTGCACTGATTAGGCCAACGTGGGCAATTGAAGAATAAGCCACCAAACGCTTTGCGTCTTTTTGTGTAAATGCGATAATTGATGCATATACGATTCCTATAACAGACAGTATAATTGCAACATGACCCCAATCCTGAACTCCGGAAGGAACTATAGGCAACAACCAGCGGATAACCCCGTAAATACCCATTTTAAGCATGATACCCGCCAATAACATAGTACCGGCAGCAGGAGCTTCGGTATATGTATTTGGCTGCCAGGTATGGAAGGGGAATACAGGCATCTTAATTGCAAAAGCAATAAAGAAAGCCCAAAATATCCAGCCCTGTTGTGTTGCATCCAAATTAAGATTATAGAACGCCTGGATATCAAAATTATGCGCAGGGTTCTGTAAGTACAGGTAAATCAATCCCAGGAGCATAAATAACGAACCCGCTATGGTATAAACAAAGAATTTCATGTTTACCTTAATACGATCTTTTCCGCCCCAAACTGCACAGATAAAGTAAATCGGAATTAATGCTGCTTCCCAGCCAATATAGAACAAGAAAGCATCAAGAGCGGTAAATACGATTAACAATCCGCTTTGCATGAAAAGAATTAAAGCAAAGAATGCATTTGAACTTTTGTAGCTATGCTGGTAACTTGCCAATATGATTAATGGTATTAACACGTTGGTCAATAGTATTGTAATCATACTTATTCCGTCGACACCAGCGTGGAAATTTATCCCAAGATCATGAATCCAGGAGTAGTTTACCACAAATTGGGTGCTGGCATCAGGTGTAAAATTACATACCATCGCCAATGCAAAACCTAAAGAGACAATTGCCGAAACCAATGCCACATGCTTTGCTGCATTTCCGGAAAGAGCGGTAACCAAGGCACCTAGCAATGGTAAGAATATAAGAAGTAGTAAAAGTTGTTCCATTATGTTTTCTTGAACGATCTTTTATAGAGATAAATAAGTATACAATAACAATGAGATGATTCCTACCACCATCATAAAAATATAAAACCCAACATTGCCGGATTGTATTAAACGCAAACCTTTACTGGCTTCGGTAGTTCCCCAGCCTAAGCTGTTCACAATACCATCAACGATCTTATTATCTACGATTTTGTAGAAGAATACTGAAATTGCATCCAAAGGTTTTCTAATTAATGCATCATATATCTCATCAAAATAAAATTTATGGTAAGACAGGTTTGCCAGCACAGAACGTTTAGCTTCATCTGAAGCCGGTATGTGATTTTGTTTGATGTATTTGCCATATGCTATTGCAATAGAGATTAAAACACCAACCACAGAAACTGCCATAAGGATATATTCAGTAGCGTGATCCGGTGATTCCCCGGTATGCTTAATTACCGGAGAAAGCCAATGTGATAACCAATGATTTCCGCCCAAAGCCTCAGGCACACCAATGATACCACCAAGGGCTGACAATACCGCCAACACGATCAAAGGAATTGTCATTGATTTAGGTGATTCATGAATTTTTTCTTCGGCATGATGCGTTCCGCGATATTTACCGTAAAAAGTAAGGAACAACATCCTGAACATATAAAATGCAGTAAGAAACGCGCCAAACACTGCAATTCCCCACATTACTTTATCGTGCAGGTACACATGTGCCAAAATCTCGTCTTTAGAGAAGAATCCAGAAAAAGGAGGAAGCCCTGCTATAGCAATGGTACCAATAAGCATTGTGATAAAAGTTACAGGTAGTTTTTTACGTAAACCGCCCATATGTCTCATATCTTGTTCGTGATGTAAGGCATGAATAACAGATCCTGCACACAAGAATAATAATGCTTTGAAGAATGCGTGAGTAATCACATGGAAGAAAGCTCCATTATATGCGCCAACACCTAAACCTAAAAACATGTATCCCAATTGTGATACAGTAGAATAAGCAAGTACTTTTTTGATATCTGTTTGCGTGAGTGCAATAATTGCCGCTACAATAGCGGTAGCAAGGCCAACGATGGCAATTACGTGTTGAATTAAAGGGGCCAAATCAAAGATCAGGTTAGATCTGGCGATCATATAGATACCGGCAGTAACCATGGTTGCGGCATGTATTAAGGCTGAAACAGGTGTTGGTCCAGCCATCGCATCAGGTAACCAGGTAAAAAGAGGTAGCTKAGCAGATTTACCGCAGGCTCCGATAAATAACAACAATGCGATAAGCGCTATGGTTGTGTTTCCAGGGAGCATATTAGCTGCCTGAGGAAATATTTTAGAAAACTCTACACTTCCGAAAGTAGTGAAGATAAAGAATACACCCAGCAAAAAGCCCAGATCACCGATACGGTTCATCACAAAAGCCTTTTTAGCTGCAGAAGCATAGCTACTATTTGTATACCAAAACCCGATCAGAAGGTAAGAGCATAACCCAACCCCTTCCCATCCAATGAACATTACGATGTAGTTTGATCCCAATACCAGTAAAAGCATAAAAAAGATAAACAGGTTCAGGTAGCTAAAAAACTTACCGAATCCTTCATCGCTATGCATATATCCGATTGAGTAGATATGGATCAGAAACCCTACTCCGGTAACAATAAGTAGCATTATAGCACTTAACGGGTCTACCAGAAAAGATACCGGAATATGTAACGCACCGGCATTTATCCAATCAAAAAGAAAAATTTCATGAGATTTATTTGCGTCTGCACCTAAGGCCAGAAATATACCAACACTGATCGCAAAAGAAACAAAAATAACACTGCTTCCTATAAAACCAATAAGGCTTTTAGATAATGTGTTTCTTCCCAAGCCATTGATTATAAAACCAATCAGAGGAATCAACGGAACCAGCCAAACTAAATCTATTATCATTTTTTATCTATACTTAATATTACCACTTAAGGCKATTCAACACATTAATATCTACTGACTGTGTATTTCTATACACCATCACAATAATACTTAAGCCCACCGCAACCTCTGCAGCAGCTAAAGCCATTATGAAAAACACAAAAACCTGTCCGGATGGATCATTGTTATGCACTGAAAAAGCTGTTAGCAGCAAATTAACTGCATTCAGCATCAATTCAACCGACATAAATATAACTATAGCGTTTCTGCGGGTTAATACTCCAATAACGCCAATGGTGAAAATAATAGCACTTAGCCAGATGTAGTGGTTAAGTGGTACGCCCTGCAATTGTTGAGTCATGTTCTCCACTATACTTTTTCTTTTTTAGTTAACAATACTGCACCAACCATCGCAGAAAGCAATAAGATTGATGAAAGTTCAAAGGGCAACATAAAAGGGCCGAACAATTCCTTGCCCAGATTTTTCAGTAAGCCCAAATTAGGATTTCTTAAAATCACCGGATCAGACACTGCAGTAGCCTTTAGGGATCCAACCAAAGTAACCACAAGACAGCATCCTGCGATCACACCGACAACTTTTACTGCTCCTGATTTTAACGGCTCGTTATCCTTATTGAGGTTCAGTAACATCAGCACAAAAAGGAATAGAACCATAATTGCACCCATGTAAACAATGAAATTTACCACAGCCAAAAACTGTGCGTTTAACAGAATGTAGTGAACCGTAAATGTGAAGAATGTAACAATCAGATAAAGCACACTATGCACCGGGTTTTTTGAAAAAATAACCATCAGTGAAAAGATCACGCTTAATGTTGCTACGAAATAGAATACTGAAGTACCCATTATCTATGTTTAAACTGTTTATATTAAAAGGCCCTTAACAGGCATTGTATACTAAATTACTATTTATTCAATGGTTGCTCTACCAATTTATCCTTCCCGTAAATAAAATCTTTACGAAGATAATCGGCAGGTACGATTGGGCCATCCAGGTAGATTGCTTCTTTTGGACAGGCTTCTTCACATAAACCACAGAAAATGCAGCGCAACATATTAATTTCATATACTGCAGCATACTTCTCTTCCCTATAGAGTTCCTTTTCTTCAGGCTTGCGTTCTGCAGCAATCATAGTGATCGCTTCAGCCGGGCAGGACAGCGCACACAACCCACAAGCAGTACAACGCTCTCTTCCCTGCTCATCTCTTTTCAAAGAATGCATCCCTCTAAAGTTGGTTGAGAATTCTCTTTCAACTTCAGGGTATCTTATGGTAGCCTCTTTTTTAAATAGGTGGCTAATTGTAACAGACAAACCTTTGGCTATTGCAGGCAGATACATTCGTTCTGCAAACGTTAATGGTTTTTGTTCTAATACTTTCTTTTTACTGGTTAATGGTTCCATTAAACCTCCTTATTATTTATCCGCTAGTGCGGGTAGTTAAAACTTTTCAATTATTGCAATCACAATTCCTGTGATAATGATGTTAGCGATAGCCAAAGGAATTAAACCCTTCCAGCCAAGGTGCATCAATTGATCATAGCGGAAACGAGGGATTGTCCAGCGTACCCACATAAAGAAAAATATGAATGCGAATATTTTTATAAAAAATACAAACGTTCCAATCAGAGGACCAATAACCGGTCCTGTATGTAACAATACCCAATCCATACCCGGATAGTTATATCCTCCAAAATAAAGCGTAGCCATAACTGCTGATGACACAAACATATTGATGTATTCAGCAAATAGATAGAAGCCCAGTTTCATTGAAGAATACTCCGTATGATAACCACCAATCAGCTCGGTTTCACACTCCGGCAAATCAAAAGGAGCCCTATTGGTTTCTGCAAAGGCACAAACCATAAAAATGACAAACCCTAAGGGCTGGTAAAGTATATTCCAGTGCCAGCCATGTTGTTGTTCCACAATCTCTTTAAGACTCATTGTTCCTGTAACGAGCAACAAAGCAATAATAGATAAGCCCATAGCGATCTCATAGCTGATATTTTGCGATGCCGCACGAATGGCACTTAGCAATGAGTATTTATTATTTGATGCCCAGCCACCGATCATTACTCCGTAAACACCTAGTGAAACCACACCAAAGATGTATAAAATACCTACATTGATATCCGTTACCTGCAATGGAATAACACGATCTCCGATGGTTATATTGCTGCCCCATGGGATAACTGCTGTTCCAATACAAGCGGTAAGCATGGCCAATCCCGGTCCTACCATAAATAACCACTTACTGGCGTTTGAAGGAATAATCTCTTCCTTCATGAACATTTTAACCCCATCAGCCAATGGCTGAAGTATCCCAAAAGGCCCTGCTCTGTCTGGTCCAAGCCTGTCCTGTAAAAAGGCAGCAACTTTCCGCTCAGCATAAGTAGAGTACATAGCAATCAATAAACTGATACCAAATATGATGGCAACCAGTACAAATTTTTCTATTACAAAAGCTATATCCATTAGAATTTGGTTGTTTTTTCTAGTTCTACTTTATTTGCCTGTTGTAATTGAGGATTGTTTTGAATAACAGGCAAAGGCTTTAAGGTTTCATAATGGTTAGAAGCAATAACGGAAGTATCGCTAATATGAGTGGGATGCTCAATTACCCAATCAGCCGTTTTCTTTTTATCGAAGCGGCAGGTATTGCAGATAAATTCTTCCACCTCACCATAAATATCTTTACGTGCTGTAACCCTTAGCACATCTTCTCCCTTATACCATAAAGTAACTTTACCACTGCATGTAGGACAATCTCTGTGTGCGTCAATTGGCTTGGTAAACCAAACACGATTTTTAAATCTGAATGTTTTATCGGTTAATGCTCCAACAGGGCATACGTCAATCACGTTTCCGGAAAAATCATTATCTACAGCTGTTTGTATATAGGTAGAAATTTCTGAGTGATCACCTCTATTTAAAATACCATGTACACGTTTGTTTGTAATCTGGTCGGCAGTAAATACGCAACGATAGCATAAAATACATCTGTTCATATGTAACTGGATCTTATCTCCAATATCGATACGTTCAAAAGTTCTGCGCTCAAATTCATATCTGGTTTTCTGCAAACCGTGCTCATATCCAAGATTCTGAAGGTCACATTCTCCTGCCTGATCACAAACAGGGCAGTCTAAAGGATGGTTGATCAGTAGCATTTCTACTACACCGCTTCGCGCTTCAATAACTTCCGGAGAAGTGATATTTTGAACCTCCATGCCATCCATAACTGTTGTACGGCATGATGCTACCAACTTTGGCATTGGCCTGGGATCTTTCTCAGACCCCTTGCTAACTTTAACAATACAAGTACGGCATTTTCCTCCGCTACCTTCTAATTTGGAATAATAGCACATTGCAGGAGGCACTATATCACCACCTATTTGCCTTGCAGCATTTAGAATAGTTGTGCCGGGTGCTACTTCTACTGTTATCCCGTCTATGGTTACCTTAACTTTGTCACTCATGATTGTTAATTTCCTGTCGTAACTTCTGCTTTCGCAATAGGCTCAGCATAATTTGCCAAACCATAATTAGTATCTAAACATTTGATTGGCTCTTTAACATGCCATTCAAACTCATCTCTGAAATGTCTGATTGCACTTGCAACCGGCCATGCTGCCGCATCGCCTAAAGGACAGATTGTGTTTCCTTCAATCTTTTTAGAAACATCAACCAATAGGTCAATATCGCTCATTTTACCATGGCCATACTCTATTCTGTGCAGCACTTTTTCCATCCATCCTGTTCCCTCTCTACAAGGAGAGCATTGTCCACAGCTTTCATGATGATAAAAACGAGCGAAGTTCCAGGTGTTTCTAACAATACACTGATCTTCATCAAATGCGATAAAACCGCCAGAACCCATCATTGATCCAGTAGCAAAACCACCTTCTGACAACGATTCATAGCTCATTAATCTTGGTTCGCCATTCGCTAACTTCAGGGTTAGATTTGCGGGTAAGATAGGAACAGATGATCCCCCGGCTACAGTAGCCTTTAATCTTTTACCGTTTGCGATACCTCCGCAATATTCATCAGAATAAATAAACTCTTCTACAGGCAATCCCAGATCTATTTCATATACACCTGGTCTCACTAAGTTACCAGAAGCTGAAATCAGTTTAGTACCTGTACTTCTGCCGATTCCTATTTTGGCATACTCATCACCACCATCGTTAATGATAGGCACAGTCGCCGCAATAGACTCCACATTGTTTACTACAGTTGGACATCCGTAAAGCCCTGCAATTGCAGGAAAAGGAGGTTTAATCCTGGGATTTCCTCTTTTACCTTCTAAAGACTCCAATAATGCGGTTTCTTCTCCACAAATATATGCACCGCCACCTGGTTGAACATATAGTTCCAAATCATAGCCGGTTCCTAAAATATTCTTTCCTAAAAACCCAGCATGCTTTGCTTCTGCAATTGCTTTTTCCAGTATTCTAATCTGGGGCATCATCTCACCTCTTACATAAATGTAAGAGGTATTAGCACCCAGCGCAAAACTTGAAACGATCATTCCCTCAATAAGTGCATGAGGGATATGGGTCATCAGATAACGATCTTTAAAAGTTCCTGGCTCAGACTCGTCTGCATTACAAACTAAATATCTTGCTACGCCTTCAGGTTTCGCCAAAAAACTCCATTTCATTCCCGTAGGGAATCCTGCACCGCCACGTCCACGTAATCCAGACTTCTTAACTTCTTCCACTACTTCATCAGGAGTCAAAGTTTTTAAGGCCTTTTCTACGGCACGATAACCGCCTTTTTGGCGATAAACATCAAATGTATTGATGCCTGGTACGTTTATGTGTTCTAATAATAGTTTACGGGCCATTATTTCTTGCGTAAATCTTGTATCAACTCGTCAACCTTTTGTTCATTAAGGTTTTCGTAAAATGTATATTCCGGACCGATCTGTAATACCGGGCCATATCCACAGGCAGCTAAACACTCTACACCTCTCCAGCTAAACAAGCCATCAGGTGTAACCTCCCCTTCTTTAACGCCTAGATTTTGTTCTATATGGTTCATCAGCTTCTCAGCACCCACTAAACAACAAGGGCCGGTTCTGCATACTTCCAGAACATACTTACCCTGAGGTTTTAAAAAATACATGCTGTAAAACGAAGCTACTTCATATACCTCAATGTTCTGGATATCCAGATAAGCAGCAACTTTATCCATTGCATCCGGGCTTAACCAGCCTAATTCAGCCTGAACCTCATGAAGCATCGGCAATAAAGCAGATTTATGTTTACCCTTCGGGTATCTGCTAATTATCTCATCAAACTTCTCTTTTAAAGCTGATGAAAACTCTACAGGTTGTTGTTGTTCTACTTTAAGCATCTAATTCTCCTGCAATAATGTTCATACTACTCATGTTGATAATGGCATCTGACAGCAGCATGCCTTTACTCATTGGTGCAAACATTTGGTAATTAATAAAACTAGGTCTTCTGAAGTGTAAACGATATGGCGTTCTTCCTCCATCATTGATTAAATAGAAGCCCAACTCACCATTACCACCTTCAACTGAATGATATACTTCAGCTTTAGGAGCATCAATTTCGCCCATCACGATTTTAAAATGATAGATTAAAGCTTCCATGTTATTATAAACTTCTTCCTTAGCAGGCAAATAGAATTCAGGTACATCCGCATGGAAAATACCTGCCGGTTCGTGCTTTAATTTTTCTAAAGCCTGTTCGATTAACCTAACACTTTGCCACATTTCTTCATTCCGAACAAGATAACGGTCATAAATATCACCACTTGTTCCTACCGGAACTTCAAAATCAAAATCTTCATATGACGAATATGGATCACTCACGCGAACGTCATAGTCAACTCCAGCTGAACGCAACAGCGGTCCGGTCCATCCATAATCCAGTGCCTGTTCCGCTGATACCGCTGCAACTTTCGCTGTACGGTCAATAAAAATACGGTTACGGTTAAGCAAGCTTTCAAATTCTCTTAGTGCTACGGGGAACTCTTTCAAAAACTTATTGATTTTGGCAAAGGCAATTTCATTAAAGTCTCTTTCG
The DNA here is from genome assembly GCF_056397585.1 of Pedobacter sp. 05L430. Taxonomy (NCBI): domain Bacteria; kingdom Pseudomonadati; phylum Bacteroidota; class Sphingobacteriia; order Sphingobacteriales; family Sphingobacteriaceae; genus Pedobacter; species Pedobacter sp. 05L430. The sequence continues at coordinate 17,457 of NZ_JBFTNT010000002.1, forward strand.
AAGCCTCCAATACGACCAATATTGGTCGTTAATCTTGCACCACAAATCTCTTCATAGATCTCATAAATATGTTCTCTGAATTGAAATAAATATAAGAATGTGGTTGTTGCGCCTGTATCCTGAGCAATAATGGTATTACAGATAATGTGATCTGAAATACGTGCCAGTTCCATAATAATTACCCTTAAGTAATCCACACGCTTTGGCATTTTAATATTCAATAACTTCTCTACAGTCATGTGCCATCCCATATTATTTATGGGAGAAGAGCAGTAGTTTAACCGATCTGTTAAAGGAGTAATTTGATAGAATGGGCGATGTTCCGCAATTTTTTCAAAAGCACGGTGAATGTACCCAATAGTAGATACACCACTAACGATGCGCTCACCATCCAATTGAATTACATTCTGAAAAACACCATGTGTTGCAGGGTGAGTTGGACCTAAATTTAAGGTTACCAATTCATTCTGTGGGTCGTTATCTGTATATACCGGTTGATTCATTTTTTCTTATCTACCAAAGTATTCGTCTTTTTTATCTACTCTGTTCGGATCTTCCAAAGGATATTGTTTTAACATGGGATGCACACCTAGCTCGTCCATATTCAATATTCTTCTCAAATCCGGATGGCCTTCAAACTTTACTCCAAACAAGTCATAAGTTTCTCTTTCCATCCAATTAGCTRCATTCCATAAGGTTGTAGCGGTTGGGATTTCAGGATGATGCTCATCAATGAAAACCTTAACCCTAATCCTGATTTTGTTCACCATACTGTGTAAATGGTAAACTACAGCAATGCCATGCTTTTTCTCAGGATAATGTACTGCAGTAATATCGGTAAGAAAGTTAAAGCTAGCTAGCGTATTTTGTTTAAGAAATGCCAGAACATTAATAATAACATCCTTTGTGGTTTCAAAAGTAAGCAAGCCATAAGGCTCATTAATTCCAACTATTTTTTCACCGAACTTTTCAGTCAGTTGTTGTATTAATTCCTGATTAGTAACCTCTGCCATTAGTCAATTCCGTATGAAGCCAACATTTCTCTATATTGATCTGAATTTCTTCTTCTTGAAGATTCATTCCTAACCAATTCCTGAATTTTACCAAAACCATCCAATATAGCTTCTGGTCTTGGTGGACATCCTGGCACATATACATCGACCGGAATAATTTCATCTATTCCCTGTAAAACAGAATAAGTATCGAATATACCTCCACTGGATGCACAAGCGCCAACAGCCATCACCCAACGGGGTTCAGCCATCTGCAAATATACCTGTTTAAGAACCGGGCTCATTTTCTTAGCTATGGTTCCCATTACCATTAATAAATCTGCCTGACGGGGAGAAAAGCTTAAACGCTCAGATCCGAATCGGCCAAAGTCATAATGAGATCCCATGGTGGCCATAAACTCAATACCACAGCAAGAAGTGGCAAATGGTAAGGGCCATAATGAATGGGAACGGGCCAGGCCGATAACCTTGTCTAAGGAGGTAGCAAAAAAACCAGATCCTTCTATGCCTGGAGGCGCGTCTACTATATTGATGTTACTCATGATACAAAACGAAAAAGGTTCATTCCTTTAAAGAATGAACCACAAATCTACAATTTTTTAAAAGCAAATGAATTAAGTTGAGGGCATTTAGAAACAATCTAAATAACCTAATTCCAATCCAATGCTTTCTTTTTTATCACATAAATAAAGCCTAATAATAAGGTTCCCATAAAGATGAACATCTCTATCATTCCAGACATTCCAAGTGCTCTAAAATTAACTGCCCAAGGGTACATGAATATCACCTCCACATCAAACAGGACAAACAGTATAGCCACTAGAAAATACTTGATGGAAAATGGCTGACGCGCATTACCGACAACTTTTACACCTGCTTCAAATGTTGCCAGCTTATCAGCTGTTTTTCTTTTTGGACCTAAAAAGTGTGTCGCGATTAAAGTAACCACCACAAATCCTAAGGCAACAACTACTTGAAATATAATTGGTAAAAAATCTACGGGTACGCTTTGAGTTTCCATTTAAATATAAATTATGAGGCAAAAATAAAAGAAAAAGGCGGGATAACAACCCCGCCTTTTTCTTTTATTATAAAATTATTACTTTTTCTTTGGCTTAGCTGCAGCTTTTGGTGCTGGAGCTGTTAATGATTTAATGCCTTCTAATGCAGTGGTATTTGCAGGATCAATAGCTAAACTTTTGTCCCAGAATAATTTTGCTTTTACTTTATCTTCTTTGTATGAAGCAAAACCCGCTATTTGATTATAGGCTTCCACCATATTCTTTTTTACTGCCGGAGTTTGTTTATCAACATGAGCCTCGACAGAATCTAAATACTGTTGGTAGAAAGGTATTTTTAACCCCGTTGGATTTGCTTCATCATCCATGAAGTCATTGATTCTAGCTCTATACAAAATCGCATCATAAGTCGATGGAGCTAACTTCAGCAATTTCGCTAACGAAGAATCTCCTTTCACTAAGATTTGTTTAGATGGATTGGTCTTTGCAGTATAAGCCTTATAATAAGACACATAAGAGGCAATAGCATGGTAAAAATAGTTATACAATGAACCTTTACCTTCTGGGTTCAAACGGTTAACCACATCATATGTTGCAATTGCTTTAGGATAGTTTTTAGCATCATAATATGATTTTGCAAGTTCTGCTAAAGCCTCAACTTTAGTAGAGTCCATATTAACCGCTTTAATCACATTTACTAAACCTAAACTGTCGTTAGCCTTATCTGTAGAATCCTTCATTAAGGCTTTACCAAGGTACATATAGTCATCAGAGATAATACGTGAAGTATCTTTTACCTTCGCAAAAAAGTCTTTCATGTACTGTAAACTCTGAGGATAATTTTTGTTTTCATATGCAGAGTATCCTCTCAACCTTGAAACGATCAAGCTTTTAGGATCGTTGGGATTTACTGAGGCCAGTTCTGAAGTTTCTTGTTCCAGCGTTTTAAAGTCTTTCGCGTAAAACAAGAAAGTTGCATAACGTAATCTTGAATCATATGATTTATCAGTCAAATCAAGATATTTCTTGTAGTTTGTTAATGCCTCAGCCGCCTTAGCATCAAAATTTGCAGGCTCCTGATTTCCCCATTGCATATACAGCTCAGCTAACTCACGATAAGCAGGGCCATAATTTGGATCAGCAGCGATTACATTTTTCAATTCAACTTCCGCATCACTGAATGCTCTTGACTCTTTATACATTCTTCCAATCTGAACGGTAGATCTGTAAAGGGCCGGATTAATACTCAAAGCCCTCATGTAGTTTTGAAGCGCCTCTGAGTTCTTTCTTTGTGCTGCATAGTAATCTCCTAAAGCAACAAATGTTTCTGCCTCTTTATCTTTATCATCAAGCTCTTCCGCTTTTTGCAAGTTAGGTAGTGCTGCAGCAAAATCTGGTTTCTCACCTTCCAAATAAGCCTTTCCTATATACAAATATGGAGTAAAGTCTTTTTTTGAAGAAACTTCAATTGCTTTATCAAAATTTGTTTTAGCTGACGCGGCATTATTTGAAGCAAGATCAGCCTGGCCTAAACCTATATAATTTAAAGGATTTTTTGGATCAGCTGTCACACCTTGAGTAAAGGCAGCTCTAGCAGAATCAATATAATCCCTTCTTAAATAAACATCACCTAAACTAAAGTAATTCTCCCCTTTGCCTTTTTGTGACGACACCAACGCTTTAAGCATTGAAGTCGCTTTTTGGTACTGTTCGGCATCTATCGCCTTCTTTGCATCGGTAATGCTCTGAGCAAAAGAGGCAGAACCCATCACTACTAAACCTAAACCTAAGGTTATTGCTTTCTTTGTCATTTTCATAGTTCCTCTATTTTCAATTAATTGTTATGAAGCCGGCTTTGCAGCTTTCATGGTTCGCTATTTTGTTTTTAGTTTCAAATATTTAAAAGGCATTTCTAAAATCAAACTCATCTTACCCTGCCCATTACTTTCGTTTTCCAAATATAAAATTTACTTTGTATTCTTCAAGTTAAAATCCCGTGACATCATCTTATGCGGACCAAGTCCAGATTTCAGTACGATCAACTGACCTCTCGGGCTTAATAACCAGTTTGCAAAACCTGTGCCTAAACCATCCCGTCCCTCACAATTTATGATGTAAACATTTCTTAAAAACGGATAAATACCACTAATTAGATTTGCCTGATCGGGACGATAGTATGCATTATCCCCCTTTTTCCCCTTAATATTCTTCACCCCCATCGTTTTCACCTTTGCAATATAAGGAGTCATATCGGAATTATTAGCTATTAACCAATTTACACCGACTACTCCTATAAAATTCTTATTTTCAGCAACGTACTTTATAACGTCATTATTGTTMTTCAAAGTATAAACTCCCTTTTTTGGAAGTTCCGTGATTTGAGCCAGCTCCTTGAAATACCGGAGCGTGCTGGAATAGGCATTGTCAAAAACAAGCTGTTTTCCACTGTTTGAAGTTCCTTTTAATATCGCTATCACCTCCTCAACAGTGATATTTGAGTCAAGATCGTCCTTCTGGGTAAGCAATGAAATTCCGTCTATGGCAAACCTGGATGTCTTTGGAACGATGCTTCTGTTTCTGTATATTTTATCTTCCTGGGGTGTTAGCATCCGGGATAATATGATTACTCTAATGCTGTCATTTAAAAAAGCAGGCACTATTTTATTCTCGTTACCGGCAGTGACTGCAAACTCCGCATGCTTATAATCAGATTTAAATACCATGATCTGATCAGCGATAATCGAAGAAAAAGATTCGTCAACAAGAATTTTAACCGATCCTGATGTCCGTGTTTGTTCAACAACCTCAGTCTGCTTTTTATTTTTGCAAGACAGCAGCACCAGAAAAATGAACGCAAAGCTTAGATTCTTCATTCTTTAATTATCTTTTTGATTAATTACCCGGGTAAATCTTATTGCTGCATAAACGATAAGCAACACACCAAGGAGCACTCTGTAAGTCCGTTCGATGGTTACCGGCATGTCTTTCCAAACGATTAATGTAAGGCCCAGAACCAGGTAAAAGGCAAACATAACTAGCCCTAAAATAAACAGAAATCGCTGTTGAGGCGATTTCTGCATAAATGTTTTCAAATTAAACATTGTATTCTATTGTGATAAGGTAAAACTGATTGGGATGTTATATTTCACACGCACCTTTTTACCATTTTGAACTCCTGGGATCCATCTCGGACTTGCTTTTAGCACCCTAACAGCTTCCTCATCTGTACCACCACCAAGTTTTCTATCAACTTTAATATCGGTTAAGCTACCATCCTTTTCAACAACGAACGATAAAAACACTTTACCTTGAATGTTGTTCTCCTGAGCCATAGGAGGATATCTTACCGCTTTTTTCAAATAAGCGTAGAATTTCTCCATACCACCAGGGAAAGATGGCTGCGTTTCAAGACTCACAAAGTCATAAACTTTGGTATCCTCTACTACCGCTGCTTGTTTAGGGCCATCACCTGCCGGACCTGCAATAACGATATCCGCATCAGGGTCGCCGGCAATGGTTTTCTGACCTGGGTCAGCCTTTTTCAAATCTTCAATTTCAACCGGTTCCTCGTCACGTACCAACTCATCCGGTTTTACAATTGGAGGAGGGAACTTAACCTGATCCTGTTTTGGCGGCGGTGGCTCAACCGGTGGCGGTGGAGGTGTTTCCGGGTTTACAGGAGGAGGTGGCTGCACCACTACTTCCGTTTGCTTAACAATTTCCTCTTCTGGAGCTTTTCCTTTGAATAACTCCATAATTTTAGGGGATAAGAACAACAACACAAATGCTGTTGATGCTATTAGCAATGATTTCGTTGTATTCGCAGAACTTCTCTGACGAAGCTCGTAAGCTCCGTAGCTTTTGTTCTTATTGGCAAACACAACATCAAGCCAATCCCTTTTTAATAAATCTATTTTAGAACCAAACATAGCCTAATATTTTTATGTTTATAATTATTTATAATATCCCAGCTTGTTTCATCGCATCTTTCTCACTATCGATAATGTTTACATCATCAATAGCCGGAGCAGTTTTAATTTTAGCGATATTCAACTCGTCCATTATATCAACAAAATTCTTATAAGTAGCTCCTTCTGTTGGTTTCACTACTATCACTATTTGTCGGCCGGTAGTTTTACTTACCTCGTCTTTATTTTTTAATATTGATTTTCTAACCTCAGCAAAGCTTTCAATATTTGGTGGAGTCTTTCCTGCTTCTCCCATGTACCAGGCAACCTTATTGTTTTTACCCAATAGAATTGTCATGGTCTGAGATGCACGAAGCTCGTTTTTCACATCATTGTCCTCTTGATCAGGTTTTGCAATGTCCATTGCAATCGGCTTTGACAACGAGGTGGTTAACATGAAGAAGGTGATCAGCAGGAAGGCTAAATCTACCATGGCAGTTAAATCTACTTTGGTATTTGCTTTCTTACTTCTTACTTTGCCGCCTTTTTTCCCACCCCCGCCGGAGGTATCTAATTCTGCCATAGTATGATTTTATTTAGCATCGCCCTCGGCCGATGTAATTAAACTAAATTTGTTAATTTTTTGCTTCTGAAGAATATCAACAATCTTTTTGATGTTTGGATATTTTTCTTCAGCGTCTCCCTTGATACTTATCCTCATTGAAGTCTGGTGTAACTCTGCAACCGCCTTACGGGATTGCAATAACCATTCAGACAATTCATTGTTTGTTGAATCAGCCGGGATACCCAAGTTGGCCTTAGCAAACTTATCTCTCTCGTCACCGTTCATCATGATAAACTTTTTCAAGCTGCTTACAGGAACTCCGAATGATCCAAGAACACCGAAACGTTCTCTCTCTTCAGGAGTAAACTGAATTTTGTATTGCTCTCCAATTTTATCAAGCGTTGCCATTTTTACGTCCTTTCMTACGATTTCGTAGAACACCTTACCCTGACCAATAGATAAAATCCCCATATCCAAATCTGGAACTTTAATCTTGTAGGTAGAACTTGGAATTGTTACTTCCAAAGGATCCGGCTGGCGCGCTGTTGCTGTTAATATAAAGAAAGTAAGCAGCAGGAAAGACACATCGCACATGGCGGTCATATCTATCGAAGTACTCTTTCTTTGAACCTTTGCTCTTGCCATAATATTTAATAAATAAACTTACTTTTTACTAATGATGTTAATTCTTCCGGTTTTCCATAAAGCCGGTAAAAAAAAATACATTATTTTTTATTTATGTGTACTGGCGTAAGTTTGAATGATGCTGAAACCTGCTTCATCAATTGCATAAGTTAATTTATCAATTTTAGAAGTAAGGATGTTATACATGATAATCGCAAAAGTAGAAGTACCGATACCAGTAGCTGTGTTAATTAGGGCCTCAGAAATACCAGTTGCCAATGCAGCCTGATCCGGAGCACCAGAGTTAGCCAAACCACCGAAGGCCTTGATCATACCTGTTACTGTACCTAATAGTCCTGTTAATGTACCTACTGATACCAAAGTAGCAATTACAGTTAAGTTTTGCTCTAACATTGGCATTTCCAAAGTAGTAGCTTCTTCGATATCTTTCTGGATAGCTAAACACTTTTGATCTGTATCCATGTTTGCTTCAACTTCCATCTCACGATATTTTTTCAATCCTGATTTGATTACGTTAGCAACTGAACCTTGTTGTTTATCACACTCAGTTAAGGCTGCTTCGATGTTGTTTGAATTTAAAAATCCTTGGATTTTTTTAACGAATGAATCCAGGCTAGATTTTCCAGTTGCTTTACCAATTACAATAAGACGCTCGATAGAGAATACAATTACCATAAGAAACATACCCAATAGAACAGGTACGATAACTCCGCCTTTGTAAGCCATACCCATGTAGTTACCTACTTTTGGAAGTGTATCGTGAAGATCTGGATCAGCCCCATCGATGAAATTCCCTCTATCTCCGAAAATAAATTTGTAAACACATATACCAATAATGATACAAATTGGAATAGTAAGAGTTGCGAATAAATTTGAAGCTGTAGAAGAGCCTTCTTTTTTAACTGTTGTTGGTTTTGGTGCGTTTGCCATTTTTTTTTAGTTTTTTAGTTTTTAGTACTTTGTTTTTTAAAATTAGATTAAATATTCCGTAATACACACAACGACTATTACAAACAATTGTTGCCGTAACAAATTTATAACTTTGATTTTAATTCCAAATTAAATAATCGTTAGCTTGCTAATTCGTTTTGTCCCGTCAATTTTACCCGTTTGCACTCCCGTTATATCTAACGTATTACTGTATAATTAAAAAAGATTGTCTCGTTGCGGAGACAATCTTTCGCAATTAAAACTAAAAAAAAACTGAAATGCAAATTTTTAGGCAAAAAAAATGCTTTAAACTGTGTTTTCGGTTATTTTTGGTAGTGAACTAATCATTTCTTCGCTTGCGAAGGCTTCAAATTGCTTGAAATTATTTATGAAGGCCAAAGAAAGTTCATTGGCTTTATGATCATACTTTTGCTTGCTTGCCCAAGTATTTCTTGGATTCAAAATTTCTGATGGAACATTTGGGCAGGTCAAAGGAGTCCGTAACCCAAAAACAGGATCAGTGGTAAATTCAACATCTTCAAGCGCTCCATTCAACGCTGCAGAAATCATCGCACGGGTATATGCTAACTTCATCCGCTTACCTTCTCCGTAAGCTCCTCCGCTCCAGCCAGTATTAACCAGCCATACATTTACATTATTCTTTTCCATCTTTTCTCCAAGGAGTTCTGCATATCTTGTTGGATGAAGTGGCAGAAATGCCTTACCAAAACAAGCAGAGAAGGTTAGCTGGGGCTCAGTAACACCTGCTTCTGTGCCGGCAACTTTCGCGGTGTATCCGGATATAAAATGGAACATCGCTTGTCCGATATTTAATTTGGCAATTGGTGGTAAAACGCCAAAAGCATCAGCTGTAAGAAAGAAAATGTTTTTCGGTTCAGGAGCAATTGAAGGGACTATGGCATGATCAATGTAATTTATCGGATAGGCGACCCTGGTATTCTCCGTTTTATCAATGTTGGAAAAGTCAACAGTTCGGGTGCCCTCAAAGTAATTGGTATTCTCCAACAAGGCACCGAATTTTATGGCATTAAAAATCTGTGGTTCTTTTTCAATAGTCAAATCCACACATTTAGCATAACAGCCCCCTTCAAAATTAAATACAGATTCACTTCCCCAGCCATGTTCATCATCTCCGATCAGTCCACGTTCGGGATCGGCAGAAAGAGTGGTTTTACCTGTTCCTGATAAGCCAAAAAATATGGCTGTATCTCCTTTTTTCCCAACATTTGCTGAACAATGCATTGATAATGTACGTCTCTGCTCTGGAAGAATAAAGTTTAACACTGAAAAAATCCCTTTTTTAATTTCTCCTGTATATCCCGATCCTCCTATAAGGATTATTTTTTTTGAAAAATTAAGGATCGTAAAATTAGGCTGTCTCGTTCCATCTACAGCTGGGTCCGCCAAAAAAGAAGGGCAGGCAATAATGGTCCATTCCGGTCGCTCTTGAATATCTCCGTCTTCCGGTCTTAAGAATAGATTATGAGAAAACAGATTTTGATATGCTGTCTCACTTACTACCCTAATGGTCGTTTTGTAAGCCTCATCTGCACAGGCAAACGAATCTCTTACATAATATTTTTTTTTGCTAAGATGAGCTGTTACTTTTTTATATAACGCATCAAATTTCTCCGGCTCGAATTTGAAATTTATATCACCCCACCAGACCGAATCGCGGGTTAGCTCGTCACAAACGATAAATCTGTCTTTTGGAGAACGGCCCGTAAATTTCCCTGTATCTACTGCCAATGCACCTGTATCAGCCAGTGAACCTTCTCCATTTTTTATGGCCTCCTCAACCAATTGTGCTACGTTAAGCTGATATAAAGCCATATCCGAATCCAGATCCAGATAGCTCAAATCAGGCCTAAGCATAAATGCTTTGCTCATAAGAATAATAAGTTAGTCAGGCAAAGTTATACAGATAAAAAGGTAAAAACACCTTTTTTAAAGAAAATTTTAACTTATTGTTGCTTATACACTTACAATTAAAATATTGAAAATCAATAAATTAAGTCAACGATTTATCCTCCAGATTTCTTTACTTTATAACCCTCCTTTTGCAAGAGTGAAAGCACTTTATCTCTAAAATCTCCCTGGATGATGATCTCGCCATCTTTTGCTCCCCCTCCTACGCCACATTTCGTTTTCAGCATTTTGGCCAAATTTTCCAGTTCTTCATCACTTTCTCTAAATCCTGTGACTAAGGTAACTGCTTTTCCACCTCTGTTCTTTCGATCCAATGTAACTCTTAGGTCCTGTTGGTTTTTAGGTACTGATTCATTGGAACCGTCGCTTTCTTCCTGATAAACAAAGGAAGGGTCTGTGGAATACATTATTCCTCCAAGATCACTTAGCGTTTTCTTTTTAGACTTCATAACTAGGAGTAATTATATTTAACGATAACGGCACAATAGACACTTCTATTTCCTTTCCCATGAAAAAGGGTTCTCCATCAATATGTATTGCATCGTCCTGACTGCGGCTGATCTTTATATTTTTACCTTTTATAATTTCAACAATTTTGGAGCGATCAGTTCTTGCACTTAACATTTCATATGCCAGTAGCGGTAATTTGTACATTGGAAATTCTTTAACCACACAAACATCAAGAAGTCCGTCTACTACCGATGCCTTGGGGGCGATGTGTGCATTGTTGCCATATTGAGAAGAATTGGCTATGCTGATCACAAATGCCTTACGCTCATAATCTACTCCATCTATATTCAGCCGATAGATTTGAGGCTTATAGTTTAACACTTCTGTTAATCCTAATTTGAGGTAGCCCGTTAATCCCCTTGATTTATTTCCGGCAAAAACAGAGCTGATATGTGCATCAAAGCCCATCCCCGCCATATTGAAAAAGGATTTATCATTAAATCTGGCAGTATCGATGAGTTCAACGTTAAGCTTATTAATCACCTTGATTGCAGCAACAGTATTCATGGGTATTTTCAAGAACCTTGCCAGCCCGTTTCCAGAGCCAAAAGGAATAATACCCAGCACTTTATTCTGTTGCATGACCTTAGTTGCAATTTCATTTATGGTACCATCGCCTCCAACGGCCACAATTACATCAAAATTCTTATTTGCAGCTTCCTCAGCTATTTCCGAGGCATGGCCAACATATTCCGTAAAGCTAAAATTCGGGCTAAACTTAGAGCGGTCCAGGTGTGCATCTATCAATGCAGGTATCTTTAACTTATCCTTCCCTCCTGATATGGGATTAATAATAAATAGAATGTTTGATTTCGACAAAACCTTTTGATTAATGATAGTACAAAATAATTGATATTTTTTGACTATTTAAATATATATGCTAATTTTGCAGCATTAAAGTGGACTGATTTGCGATGCTATTTAAGAATAGCGGGATTGCAACCACGTAAAAAAAAGTGCTAACCTTATCATACACTTCATTTTACTGCCTGCTACGCAGGGTCTGATTCCATTTTATATAATTGTTTAAATTAAATTTTTAATTATTTAAAATGTCGTATTTATTTACATCCGAATCAGTTTCTGAAGGTCATCCGGATAAAGTAGCAGATCAAATCTCAGACGCACTTATTGATAATTTTTTGGCATTCGATTCAGAGTCAAAAGTTGCTTGTGAAACTTTGGTTACCACAGGTCAGGTTATTTTAGCTGGCGAGGTAAAATCACAAACTTACCTGGATGTGCAGCAAATTGCTCGTGATGTAATCAGAAAAATTGGTTATACAAAAAGTGAGTACATGTTTGAAGCCAACTCATGTGGCATTCTTTCCGCAATCCACGAACAGTCCCAAGATATAAACCAAGGTGTAGACAGAGCCAGTAAAGAGGAACAAGGCGCCGGTGATCAGGGAATGATGTTTGGCTATGCAACCAACGAAACTGAAAACTACATGCCTTTGGCATTAGATCTTTCACATACACTTTTACAGGAATTAGCGCTCTTAAGAAGAGAAAACAATGAAATTACTTATTTGCGTCCTGATGCTAAATCACAAGTAACGCTGGAATATTCAGACAACAACAAACCAGTTCGTATTGATGCTATTGTAATATCCACCCAGCATGATGATTTTGATGAAGAGGCTACTATGTTAGCCAAAATCAAAAAGGACCTTGTGGACATTCTTATTCCAAGAATTATTGCAAAATACCCGCAATATGCTCATCTGTTTAACGATAAGATAGAGTATCACATCAATCCTACAGGAAAATTTGTTATCGGAGGTCCTCATGGCGATACGGGTTTAACAGGCCGTAAAATCATTGTGGATACCTATGGAGGAAAAGGAGCTCATGGTGGTGGTGCATTCTCAGGAAAAGATCCAAGCAAAGTAGATAGAAGTGCGGCATATGCAACTCGTCATATTGCGAAAAACCTTGTTGCTGCTGGTGTAGCTGAAGAAATTTTAGTTCAGGTAAGTTATGCTATTGGGGTTGCAAAACCAATGGGCATTTATATTAACACTTACGGAACAAGCAAAGTAAATAAAACAGATGGCGAAATTGCCAGGATTGTTGAAGACCTATTTGATATGCGCCCGTACTTTATTGAGCAGCGCTTAAAGCTAAGGAATCCAATTTATAGTGAAACTGCAGCATATGGTCATATGGGTCGTAAACCTGAAACAGTGACCAAAACTTTCAAAAGCCCCGGAGGCGAAGAAAAAACAGTTACAGTTGAATTGTTTACCTGGGAGAAACTGGACTTTGTAGATAAAGTAAAAGCTGCTTTTTCATTATAAGCTTAAGGAATATTTAAAATTCAAAAAGGCTGACCATGAATTATGGTTAGCCTTTTTACATTATAGCACATCGAATAATACCCTTTCAACAAAAAAGAAAACCATTTCTAAAAGCTGTTGTTTTACTTACAAAAAACAAGACCTATTATGGAACATCCAATAGAAATGAATACACTTAGTCAGGTTTTAGAAAAATTAAGACTTAAAGGCCTGGATAACGAAATAAAGATGACAGATCATGGTAAAATGCAAGGAGTGGGCATTAATAAAATTTATAACCCCGAAGACCTTACCATAATTAAAACCTATCGCTTTGAAGGAGATTCTGACCCTGCTGACAACTCCATACTTTATTTGTTAGAAGACAAAGACAAACAGATAGGCTATATTCTTGATGCTTATGGAATGTATAGCTCTCAGGAAAATGCCGGGTTCGATGACTTTCTAAAAAAAATACCTACCGCAGATAGGGATATGCAAGAGTTATTTAGTTAACCAAAATTATATCTACAGCTTGTTTAGCTAAAAAAAACAGATACAAAAAAAGCATTTTTAATCGAATGCTTTTTTTGTATAAGAAGTTGGGGATGGTGCATCTTTAATGCTTTCCGTAAAAAAGATGATACATTGAAATAAAGTTGTTATCTTCAAGAAGAATTAAACCAAACTTCTTAACCAAATGTCTTCTTTAACCTCTAAACTGCACCTGAGCATAGCGCTTCTCAGCCTATTTTCATTTACATCCTGTGTAAATAATGATAAAAAAACGAGCATTGAGGYTGACACAAATAAACTCTTTTCTCTACTTTCCTCAGATCAAACACATATCGATTTCAATAATACAATCATTGAGAACGAGAGAGCAAACATTATATCTTATCAGTACTTCTATAATGGTGGAGGTGTTGCAATCGGCGATTTAAATAATGATGGTCTCGATGACATTTATTTCTCGGGGAACATGACAAAAGCCAAACTATATCTTAATAAAGGGAACATGCAGTTTGAGGATATTACCGATAAAGCCGGCATAACTGAAGTGGGCCTTTCCTGGAAAACAGGAGTTACCATGGCAGATGTTAATGGTGATGGAAGATTAGACATTTATCAGTGTTACTCCGGGGCGTTACCAGCAAAAAACAGATCCAATAGCTTGCTGATCAATCAGGGAATCAACGATCAGGGAATCCCGATATTCAAGAACGAGGCTGCAGCGTATGGACTTGCAGATACCGCATATAGTACCCAGGCCGTTTTTTTTGATTATGACAAAGATAACGATCTTGATATGCTCCTGTTAAACCATAATCCGAAAGTTTTTACTACCCTTGATGAAATATCTGCCCCTCTAATCTTAAAAGAGCCTGCACCAACCATTAGGATTAAACTATATAAAAATGAAAATAAAAAATTCAAGGACGTTTCTGATCAGGCTGGCATATATAATTCCTCTTTTACCTATGGTTTAGGTGCCGGAGTAAGTGACCTGAACAATGATGGTTATCCCGACATTTACATTTCAAATGACTATTCGGCTCCCGATTATTTGTACATGAATAACGGGAATGGCACTTTCACAAATCAAATTCAATCCCAAATCGGTCACACCTCTTTATATTCGATGGGTAATGATATTGCAGACATTAACAATGATGGCCTTTCTGATATTTTTACCTTAGATATGCTTCCGGAAGACAATCGCAGGCAGAAGTTGCTTTTTTCTCCTGACAATTATGAATATTATGATTTACGCCTGCGTCTTGGCTTCCACTACCAGGATATGCGCAATATGCTTCAATTAAATAATGGGAACGGCACATTTAGTGAAATGGGCCAGCTGTCGGGCATTTCAAATACAGATTGGAGTTGGGCACCATTGTTTGCAGATTACGACAATGACGGCTGGAAAGACCTTTTTATATCTAATGGCTATATGAGGGACTATACCAACATGGACTTTCTGAAGTTCAAAGGAGATTTCTTGCGTAGCACCGATCCAAGTCAAATAAAAGCGAGTCTGTTAGATCTGATTCACGCGATGCCGGCATCCAATGTTAACAACTACATTTACAAGAATAATGGAAACCTCTCATTTACCAATAAAGTGATGGAATGGGGATTAAACATTCCTTCGAATAGCAATGGGGCAGCATATGCTGATTTGGATAACGATGGGGATTTGGATCTGGTAGTTAACAACATCAACCTGGCGGCGTTTGTTTATGAAAACAAATCAGACAAAAAAGCGAAAAATCAATTTCTCAAAGTAAAACTGCAAGGATCCGGACAAAATACTCAGGGTATTGGGGCAAAGATATGGATCTATAACAAAAACAAACAACAGTATCTTGAACAAATGCCATCTCGCGGCTATCAATCAAGTGTTTCCCCGATTTTGCATTTTGGCTTAGGGGATGCTAATTCCATTGACTCTCTTCGAATAGTTTGGACAAGTGGAAAACAAGAGGTGATCTCAGGTATAAAAGCAAACCAGCAAATACCCTTGTTAGAAACAAACGCAAAACTAATATATAAAGCTCCGCAGCTTGTTCCTTCTATATTTAAAGAGGTTAAATCGCCTATAGCATTCCAACAGCAAAAAAAATCAACCAACGATTTTAAGCGACAACCATTATTAATAAATCCTATGTCATTTTCCGGGCCGTGTATAGCCAAAGCAGATATAAACGGCGACGGTTTAGAAGATATTTATATCGGCGGAACTCAGGGGCAAACCGCTGTGCTTTTTATTCAAAAAAAGAATGGCGAATTTGTAAAAAAACCTCAGGCAGCTTTTGCTTCCAGCATAAAAAGTGAGGATGCAGATGCAGTTTTTTTTGATGCCAACAAAGATGGTTTTATCGATCTTTATGTATGCAGCGGGGGCTATGACAGTTATACTGCAGCAGACCCATCACTGCAAGACCGGCTATACTTAAATGATGGCAAAGGTAATTTTAGGCAAGCAGTTAATGCGCTACCTAAAATGCTAAGTAGCAAGAGTTGTGTCCGCGTCACAGATTTTAATCAAGATGGTCATCCAGATTTATTTATAGGAGGAAGAGTAGTCCCAGGTCGTTATCCAGAAACACCAGCGAGCTATTTACTGATTAACGATGGGAAGGGAAATTTCAAAGATCAAGTTGAAACCATAGCGCCGCAATTACAAAAAGCAGGAATGATCACAGATGCAGCATGGGTGGATTTGAATGGCGATAAAAAACAGGATTTAATTATTGTAGGAGAGTGGATGCCTGTTACCGTATTAATTAGTAATAATGGAAAATTGATTGATAAAACCACTGATTATTTTGATAAACCCTTTTCAGGATGGTGGAATAAATTACTGGTTGATGATCTAAACAATGATGGCTTGCCGGATATAGTGATTGGAAATACCGGCTTGAATACACAATGCAAGGCAACAGAACAGGAACCCGCAGAAATGTATTACAAAGATTTTGACGACAATGGATCAGTTGACCCTATATTATGCTTTTACATTCAGGGAAAAAGCTACCCCTACGTAACCAGGGATGAAATGCTTGACCAGATGAGCATCATGCGCACCCGTTTTCCGGATTATAAAAGTTATGCTGATGCATCAATGAAAGACATATTCACGAAAGAGGAATTAAACGGTGTATCAAGGCTAAAAGCCAATCATTTAAAAACCACAGCCTTTATTAATAATGGGAAAGGCAAATTCAAAGAATTGGACTTGCCCATCGAGGCTCAATTTTCGCMTGTGTTTACCGTTACCGCCATTGATTACGATAAGGATGGCAATAAAGATTTGTTGTTATGTGGTAACATTAGCCGTGCACGACTCAGATTCGGAAAATACGACGCCAATTATGGCTTGCTTCTTAAAGGCAACGGTAAAGGCGGTTTTACCTACATCTCTCAGCAAAAATCCGGTTTTAATATAAAAGGAGATGTGAGAAGCGTAGTACAAACCAATAACAAACTGATATTCGGCATTAGCCAACAGGGCCTGAAGGCATATACATTAAGGTAATCGGGAAAGGCAATTGCCAGATAAATTACATGGCAAAATAGCTTAATGATTTGCAAAAATAAGTTAACAATCCAACTGAACTTTACTATACTTTCATAGTAATAGCATCATATCTTTTATTAAAATCTATTTCTTTTAAAAATCTGGATGCGTATCAAGCAGCTCAGATCGGAGAAGAAACAGGTACAAAAATAACTTAAAAGGTATCTGCTAGTTAACTAAATCATCCCAAATATGAACCAGTTTTTAACTTTGACACCCAAGGGTGTGGCTTTGCGCCAAAAAATTATTTGCCTGTTAACAGTTCTGTTCCTGGCGACAACGATGCAACTACATGCAAACTATCTAAAAAAAAATCCTGCTTACCTACGCATCCCCCCCATCGATGCAAAAGGAAAAATCCTGGATGAAAAGGGTGTTGGAATTCCCGGAGTCAGCATTAAAGTAAAAAGTACAGGACAAACTACAACAACTGATAATGACGGCAATTTCAGCATAAAGGGTTTAACCGACGAGGCGATTTTGATTGTTTCCTATGTCGGCTATACCACTCAAGAGGTAAAGGTTACTTCCGGAAACATGTCAATTAAGTTAGTGCCACAATTGCAAGGTTTAGATGAGGTTGTTGTTGTAGGGTACGGAACCGCAAAAAAATCGGATCTAACCGGAGCAGTAGGTACAGTAAAAGCAGAAACGCTTCAGGAGCGTCCGGCCTCGTCTCTTAATCAAAGCTTATCGGGTCGCGTGTCAGGCGTAAATGTATCCTCCAATTCCGGCAGACCAGGCGGCCGGGCCAGCATCCGCATTCGGGGCGCAAGTTCATTAAGTGTGTCTAATAATCCTTTATATGTGATTGATGGAGTTATACTCAATGCTGTAGATCTGAAAAACGGGAGTTCCCCGATCGATTACATAAACCCTAGCGATATCGCCTCTATCGAAGTATTAAAAGATGCCTCATCAACAGCAATTTACGGAGCACGTGGAGCCAATGGTGTAATCATGGTTACCACTAAACGTGGATCTTCCAATGGAGGGAATGTAACCTATGAATCAGACTTTAGTTTAGGTGTACTACCTAAAAAACTTGAAGTGCTCAATTCGAAAGAATTTTTAGCAGTAGAGGATTTAGCCTATGCAAACGCCAAAAAATATGATCCCGTAGGGTGGGCAACAGGAACAAAATACACAGACCCTAAGACCAAGCGTAACAATCCAAAATTGTTTGATTCACAAGGCAACCCATTATATGATACAGATTGGCAGGATGAAGCATTCCAAAAAGCGTTTACACAAAATCATCAGCTTGGCTTTGCCGATGGTAATGAAAGAAGCAGCTTTGGCGCTTTTTTAAACTATCGCAATCAGGAGGGGCTCGCACGTGGCTCATGGCAAAAAAGATATGCCGGCCGCTTTGTATTTGATAGCCAGATAAAGAGTTGGCTAAAAGTAGGTGGAACAATGGGTTATACAGATCAAAATGACAAACAAGTTGATCAGCTCGATGGAGGAGGAATAACCATGATGCGCCAGGTATTAGAGGCCTTACCGATTATTCCTGTAAAATATGCCGATGGATCATGGGCAAGCAACAGAGACTATCCGGGAATGGAAGGTGGCGACAGCCCTCTTCGTGTAGCTGCCGATAGGTTATATTTTTTGCGCACCCAAACTTTGCTCGGCAATATGTATGCGGCCATTAATCTGGCTCCCGGATTGGAGTTCAAATCAACAATTGGTACTAACATCATTAATCAGAGAGAGGATTATTTTGCAGCCAAAGGGATGCAATACATTTCTGACAATGGAGACGCCCGGGTAAATAACAACAGGTACAACTCATGGCAATTCGAGAATTACTTAACCTATAACAAGCAATTTGGGAAAATACACTCCATAAGCGCTATGGCAGGTCTATCCTGGCAGCATATTGATCGTTTTGAAAATCAAGCAAACACTCAGGGTTTCGACGACTCGTATTTTCTGTACAATAACCTGGGTGCAGGATCTAGCCCTCAGGCTCCTTCCTCCAATGGCCAGGCTTACGGGCTAAATTCATATTTTGCCCGCATAAATTACAGCCTGAACAACAGGTATTTAATAACTTTTACGGGTCGGGCAGACGGGTCTTCTAAGTTTGGAACCGAAAACCAGTATGCCTTCTTTCCTTCGGCCGCACTTGCCTGGAGAGTAATCGAAGAAGACTTCATGAAGAATATTCCCAGCATTTCAAACCTGAAGATTCGTGCCAGTTACGGCGCTACCGGAAATTCTGAGATTCCGGCATACAGAGCACTTGCAGGCATGGGTAATTATAACGTAATTTTCGATGGAACCCGAAATATTGGCATAGGCACCAACCGCATGGCCAATCCTACCCTACAATGGGAAAAAACGAAACAAATTGATTTCGGGCTTGAGGTCGGCTTATTCTCCAACAGGTTAAATTTCGAACTCGATCTGTATCGCAGAAAGGTTAATGGCATGTTACTAGAAGCCCCTTTACCACTAAGCAGCGGGTATCCCAGCATCTTCTCTAATGTTGGAAGTATGGAAAACAAGGGTATTGAATTTAGTGTAAACTCCACGAACATCAAAACAGACGATTTCTCCTGGAGTACAACCTTCAATATTTCCGTGAACAAGAACAAAGTTCTTGCCCTGGCCAGTGGCGATATATTTTCAGGAAATGGAGTAATTAGAGTAGGCGAACCTGTTGGCTCTTTCTTTGGAAGGGTACACCTGGGAACCTGGGGGACCAATGAAGCTGCAGAAGCAAAGAAATACAATATGCTGCCAGGTGATGTAAAATATAAGGACCTAAACAACGATGGCAGAATAAACGATCTGGACAGGACTATAATAGGAAAAGGTATCCCAGATGGGTTTGGCACGTTCTTAAATACTTTCCAATACAAGGCATGGTCATTAACCGTAGACCTTCAGTATATGTATGGCAATGATGTACTGGATAGAAGCATCCATTCAGCGGAAGACAGACAAGGCATTGCCAACAGTTACAAAACCGTGTTAAATGCCTGGACAGAAACCAATCAAAATACCTCAATTGCCCAAATCAGACCAATTAATGCCTATTATACCACAAACAATGATAGTCATAAAGTAACTGATGGATCATTTATCCGTGGGCGCAATTTATTACTTGCATATTCCTTTCCATCAGCAACAGCTGCTTCATTAAAACTGAATCGCCTAAGGATATATGGTTCCGTTCAGAACTTTTTTGTAGCTACTAAATATAAAGGTTATGATCCGGAAGTTTCCAACTCAGGAGCACCCTTCGATCAGGGCTTAACATTATATGATTACCCAAAGCCAAGGGTATTTATGGTTGGGCTTAATATCGGGCTATAGTTTAATACAAACCTTTTTAAGAAAGAAAAATGAAAACAATAATAAAAAAATATGGATTCCTGGTATTAACGGTTTACACTTTGGGGTTTACCAGCTGTACCAAATTTCTAGATGAATCGGATCCCAGCAATTTTACGGTAGAAAATTATTTTACTAAACCAGAACATGCAAGAAGTTCTGTAAATGCGATCTATGCAAGCATGCGTGATCCGATGAGTAGCGGCTTTGGCGGCGGCCCCTGGACAATGACTGAATTTGCTACCGGGCAGGCTGCTACTGATTTAGGGCAGGCTGTTGACAGCTATTTTGTAAAGGATCTGCAAAATACTGCCGATAACAGCTATGGATTAAATTATTGGCAAAATTACTATAAGGGCATAGGTAATGCCAACCTTTCAATAGCAAAGATACCATCCATCGCAATGGATGCTGCAGAAGCTAAAAAATTACTTGGCGAGGCTCATTTTTTACGCGCCTGGTATTATTTCAATTTAGTTCAGATGTTTGGTAATATTCCGCTGATAACAGAGCCCGTTGATTTGAAATCGGATCAATTGAGACCAAAACAAGCAGCTCCGGATGATGTCTACAAATTGATTGTGGAAGATTTAAAAACAGCAGAAGTTGCAGGCCTGGCATGGGTTGATGTTACAGGAAGAGTAAGCTTAGGAGCAGTAAAATCATTACTGGCCAAAGTATACCTTACCATGGCTGGCTACCCATTACAGAAAGGAGCTGAATATTTCGATTTGGCAGCAAAAAAATCAGAGGAAGTAATCGACTCCAAACAATTTAAGCTGTTCAATACTTACGGAGATTTACACAACCCGGCTAAGAAAAATATTGAAGAGAATATTTTTATGATTCAGTATAAGACACAGATCATTCCGGCAAACTGGCAGGAATTGATTATCCCTTATAATAAAAATATTTCAGCATACTCTGCCGAAACCGGAGGTATTTATGCCACAGCTGACTTTGTAAAATCATATGATCCGGCAGATCTGCGTGCAAAAGAAGGTCAGTTCTTTTTCACCAAGTTTACCAATCAGGACAACAGAAATCTGGTAGTAGATCTGGGAGGATACTTTATTTACAAAATTTTTGATGTAGCGGCACATACAAGCACGGCCAATAGCGATCTTAATTGGTCCCTGCTCAGATATGCCGAGGTGCTATTGATATATGCTGAAGCTGCAAATGAAGTAAATGGCCCAAGTACCAAAATATATGACGAAGTTAATCTGATAAGGACAAGGGCACAATTGCCAAAATTAACTGGCTTATCCAAAGATCAATTACGGGAAGCGATTTGGCGCGAACGCTGGTATGAATTGTGCTTTGAAAATGTGACCTGGTTCGATATGGCACGTCTCCGTAAAGCATTTAATGTGAGCACCAAAGGATTTGATAATTATGTTGGCCATAAATTCTCCTATGGCCCGGTTTTAACCCAAAGAGAACTGCTGTTCCCGATCCCTAGCAGGGAGTTGAGGAACAACACTAATTTGATTCCAACACCAGGGTATTAATTAATGTTAGTTAATGAGGCTATCCAAAAAGGATAGCCTCTATTGAACTAAGAAAATAGCCTTTTATAAAAAGCAAGACCGTCTATCGCAAGATCATCTGAACTATTCGCCAGCGGCCGCCATATAGAGGCCGCTCTTGCAATCTCTTCCGACACCTCACCAAA
The DNA here is from genome assembly GCF_056397585.1 of Pedobacter sp. 05L430. Lineage (NCBI taxonomy): Bacteria > Pseudomonadati > Bacteroidota > Sphingobacteriia > Sphingobacteriales > Sphingobacteriaceae > Pedobacter > Pedobacter sp. 05L430. Next base: position 39,392 of record NZ_JBFTNT010000002.1, read on the forward strand.
AGTTTCTATCACAATAGCTTTTTCATAGCCAATTTCAGTCAATGCCTCCTTAATGCCAATCCAATCAAGGTTACCAGTTCCGGGAGTTCCCCTGTCACTTTCATTTGCCTGGATATGACACAATAGATCCTTGCCCAATTTTCTTATCGTATCAGGAATATTCTTTTCTTCAATATTGCAATGGAAAGTGTCTAATTGTATTTTGACATTGGGACTGCCTACCTCACTAACTAAGGAAATAGCCTGATCGGCAGTATTGATCATATCCGTTTCAAACCGATTTAATGGCTCTACCCCCACCACCACCCCATAGTCGGCTGCTACTTCACCAATTTTAACCAGATTTTCAACGCACCAGCTTCTTTCTCTTTTTTTCTGTTCCTCGGTTATAAAACGGGTTTTTCCAACTGCAGAATATACCGGGCCACCAAAAATAGGGCTCCCTAAATGCTCCGCTATTTTAATGCAATCAGTAATATATTTGAGACCTTGCGCCCTTATTCGTGGATCCTCGCTGGAAATATCGCGTTCGGCACCAAATGCACCACTAACAGTAGCCTGTAATCCGGTTTCTTTTATGAGCTCTTTTAATCTAACCCAATCAATTAATTCTTGTTGTTCAACTGCTACTTCTATGATGTCAAATCCCATTCCTTTGATCTTATGAACAAGATCAAAGGAATGAGAAGTAAAGGGTGATTTCCAAAGGAATGTACTTACTCCAAATTTCATAAGGGATAAATTAAAGTTTTAATTAGATTTCGAAATCAGGTATATTGATACGCGTACCACCTTTCATTGCAGACTCATGCGCACAGATGCCTGCACAAGTATAATTGGCTGCCAGTGCAGCATCAACTGCTGAATCTCTACCTTCCATTATAGCAGCAACAAATTCCTGAACCAAATGAGGATGTGAGCCACCATGTCCTGCTCCCTGTAAAAATGAAACATGATTCGGATCATCTATTTTTTCTCTTTTTGTGAAATTCGCAATCTCAGGAATTAGCTGTTCATCGGTATCAGGTACGCTTATCCTGCGCGCATTTTCACCCCCATCAAACACGATGTGTTCTTCATCCTGCAACTGTTCCCATTCGAATGACATTTTCGTACCATATACATCATAACTTTCACGGTATTGGCGTACCACATCAAATAAAGAACGCGTAGCTTCTGCTACTACATCMGAGTTTTTTAACTTAAATGTTGCGGTTTCCACTGCAAACGGAGATCCATATCTGCTGGTCAGATCATCGCTTAGCCTTCCTGAACCATGACATACAACAGATTCAGCTTTAGTGTTATTGATCCTTAACAAAGGAGAGATGGCATGCGTTCCATTAAGCATTGGCGGATAGCCTTTCCAGTACTCGCCCCATCCATCCATACTCATGTCCTGAATATGGGAACCTCTAACAAACTGAATCCGACCCAGATCACCATTTTCTGCCAGTTTCAGCCCATAAAGGAACTCTCTGGTATATAGTGCCGTCTCCATCATCATGTACACTTTGTTAGCCTTTCTTTTAGCTTCAACTATCGCCGTACAATCCTCAACCGTCATCGCCATAGGAATGGTACATGCAGTATGTTTATTGGCGTTGAGTGATGCAAGCGTCATTTTAGCATGCTCAGGAACAGGAGTTACGATATGGATGGCATCAACGTCTTCTCTTAAAGGAACATCCTCATAATTTGTAAAGCAAAGATCCCTATCCAAATTAAATTTAGTGGCAAGCTCATCAATAGTGTCCTGATTGCGGGTACAAATCCCTACGGCTTTAACATCAGGGTGGTTCTGATAGATTGGAATAAACTCTTTACCAAAACCCATCCCTACAATAATTACGGTAATTTTCTTTTGACTCATGTGATTATTTAATTTAGATATTAACAGTTATTAAAAAGTTCAACAATATTATTTATGGCTCACCCACTTAATGGCATTCCGGATAAGCGTATGATAAACAGGTAAATCGTGCGATTCTGCATCATGACCTAATGCGATCCCAACAATCCGGGCTTTCGGATGATTGACAACAAATACAGAAGGATAAATAGCGGTAGATCCTTCCACACTAGAATTCGCTAAAATCTTTATTCCCGGCCCCGCAGCATCCACTTTATAGTAGTAGCGTTCATCTTTCAGGCTAAACTTCTGGTCTACCCCCTTTGTTACAGGATGTTTTGCATCAACAACATTCACTTCAAATGAGCCATATTTATCATGACCTTTTGATCCACCACTTACCAGCTGAAGATTATATTCGGGCCAGTCTTTCCAGTTGTACCACAGTGCAGCATGAGCAAGCACCAGGCCCTTACCAGCGTTAACAAAGGCAAAAATGGCTTTCCTCAGTTCAGGATCTTCCATTGGCTGGTTGTTCGTTAAGAATAGAACATCAATATCGGGCAGTTTAGAAAGAATACTGCTCACATCACTTGTATAGGTCACAGTAGCAAGCCCGTCTTGCGCTAAGGTTTTTGTATCGACTTCTTTATACCATTTGTCGAAATCATGGGAAGCACCCCCACCTACCATCAGCGTACGTATTGCTTTGGTTTTTTTCTGAGCGTTGGCCGGAGAATTTACCCCACAACTACTCAACGATAATACCAGGATAAAAAGCGAAGCCAAAAAAATTACATTCCATTTCATATCAAAAAGTTTATTTTAAATTACTTAACTACTCTCATAATACCATTCATTCCTCTCCAGTGACCAGGAAACGTGCAAAGAAAAGGATAGTCGCCAGTGACATCTGGCACTGTAAAATCAAAAGTTACTACATCCCCCGTGTTCAAAAGTTTAGTGGCATGCAAAACTTCGGGCATAACAGGCACATAATTCTTTTGGGCAGCCTGCGGATCACGAAGCATATCATCTGCAGCTTTCCCTACCTTTTGTAAGGTACCGGGTTTAATAATAAGCATATTATGCTGCATACCATCCGGATTTTCCAATTCAAAAATCAGTTTCTGCCCCGCTTTTACTGTAAAGAGATTTTTATCAAATTGCATCAGGTCCTTTACCACTTTGATTTTAATCAGCACAGGTTTAGAACCATCATTTTTAATTGTAGTTGCGGTCGCTGCCTTTTTACTTCCTGAGGGTTCTGCTTTTTTTAATTCAAGTGATGCATTTCTTGTTTCCCCTTTTAGTGGCAACATTCCATTATAAAATGGTTTCTGGTCCTCACTTTCTTTATCTCCAACAAAGCGCAAGCTGCCCTTAAGTGCATTTTTAAAGAGCCCGGAAGCTTTTGCATCGGCTACTTTTCTGCCATTTATTTCCAGTGTAATCATACCACCTGTCTCCAAACTGGCAATCACATCAAAAGATCTGTTCGGTACTGAATCTTTCGTTACTGCTGTATATGATTTACCGTTTTGGTTAACCACCATATTCAGATTCCCTGATTCAATAAATAAGCAATATCCATTATCCTTATTTCCCTGAGCCATAATGGCACCATTAAATTCACTGTTTCTAGCCTTGGTTACAGTCGCCTTGAAATGAATTTCCTTTCCGGCAACATCAGGCGACAACTGTGTGCTGCTACCCCTATCCAGCACATAAACTTCCTGACTAACCGCATTTACCAGGCGCCAGGTAAGACTTGAGTCACTAACTTTTTTACCACTTTCTTTTGAAACTGACAAAAAACCTTCTCTATTCTTCAAAGCTGCTGCAAACAGTGCTTGCGAGAGCCACTGGTCTTTTTCATTTTCCGCTTCAAAACTGGCTTCATAAATGATCTTCGCAGTTTCTTGTGATTCGGGTAAAGCGGCAAGTGTTAAAATTGCAGCCATTCTTGTATTTAAATTTTGGTCGTTAAGAATACCACTGCTTTGCATTAGATGTATCGTATGGTTGTTTTTAGGTAATACTTCTATTGCAGCTTTTCTTACTCCAGCCACAGGGCTAGATAAGGCCTGCACTACAACTTTCGTAGCTTCAGCGTTTTTACCGTCCAATACGCCCATGCCATTTAATGTCCACAATGCATTAACAGCCGATCCATTAAGCCCAATTTCATCTGCTTTTTGATCGCTTACCAACTTTAACAATGCAGGAATAGCACTCTGATCTTTTTTCTCTACCAGTAAACGTTGAGCCGTTATTCGCCAAAACATATTGTCGCTTTCTAATGCGGCAAGCAATCCGGGTGTATCATTCTTAGATAATGATATTGGAGTATATGGCTTAGCCTTTTTATATATCACACGATATATCCTACCCCGATCAAGATCTCTTAAATTGCTGATCAATGCATTTCCCTGTCCTAGTTTTTGATCTGCTAAAGTAAGTGGCAGAATAAACTCCGTAGGCGATTGTCTGGGAACAAATGTGTTGTGTTGAATAACAAAATTATACCAATCGGCCACCCATACCGCACCATCCGGACCAACTTCTGCCTGCACCGGACCAACCCATTCGTCGGAGCTTGCCAGGAAATTCCATCCATCTTTTTCTTTAAATCCTGCTCCATCCGGCTCAATGATTGCATTATGGATTAATTTCACCGTAGGTTCAGATATAAAGGCAATGCGGTTCCAGTAATTTTTTGGGAAATTTCTGGCAGTATATAAATGGTGACCAGCAGCTGCAGTAAATCCGCCAACCACATCTACTTGTCGCAGGTTAGGGGTCATGGCATGCACATCATAGTGGCCATCAATTTTCTGAACTGCATTTAGATTTAAACCAGGAAGTGTCCTTTTGGTGTAAGAAGCAGGCATAGAATAAAATGCGCTGTGTGTATTGTTAGCGGTAGATATAAAAACATTATTATCTTCCGAGAAGCCCAGCCCCCAGGTATTATTACTTGTTGGCGCCAGGTATTCGAAATCTTTTCCATCCGGCTTAAACCGATAAACACCCTGCCCAAAACGGGTATTAACGCCCTCTATTTGCCCATTGAAACCCGAGAAGCCCACGACCCCCCAAATTTTATTATCAAAACCATATAGCAAGTTTGAAGGACCTGCATGGGTGTCATTTTTACCCCATCCGGTTGATACTATTTCATGAACATCAGCCTTATCATCACCATTGGTGTCTTTCAAAAACACCATGTTCGGTGCTTGCGAAATGATCACTCCATCATTAGCAAAAACAATACTTGTTGGAATATTTAAACTGTCTGCAAAAACGGTAAACTTATCCGCTTTACCATCTCCATCTGTGTCTTCACAAATTTTTATCCGGTCATTTGCCGCACCATCTGTTTCAATAAAAGTATTTGGATAATCTACAGATTCCACTATCCAAAGTCGTCCTTTTTCATCCCATGCCATTGCAATAGGATTGGTGATATCTGGTTCCGCAGCAAAAAGCTTAATGTCAAAATCTACCGGAACCTGTATTAATTTCAAAGATTCTTCCGGAGTTAACCCTTCCTGTATTTTAGGAACGATGTGCCTTGCTGTAAAATCAGCTATTGTATCCGGATAAATGCTCATATTAGGAATTTTTAATCTTGCAATCTGATCTTCTACTTTATCGCCAACAGCCCATAAGACTCCGTTCCTTACCAATTTCAAGAAATTTCCGTTCTTCCAGGTTGCATCATCATGTCCGTAAGCGGTGTAAAAAACCCTTCCTTTTCCCTCATTTCGTACCCAGGTGTATGGCTCTTTTCTTGCCCCTTCGGTACGTTCGGTTAATACAACGATATCAGGATTGAGTTTTTGATGAACATAGGTCTCATCTGTAGTGGTGAATGCAGTAATGTTTTTCATTACCTGATGCGAAGGATTTGCGATCTGAGCAGTAAATGATCCGTTACCATGCGATGCAAACTGACCTCCAATTGCTTTTATATACCATTCAGAATTTTTAAAACAACCTGAAGCCGAATGTAGTGGAATCAGACCTTTACCATTTTCAACAAAATCCTTCAAAGCCTGCTCTTGTGAAACGGATATCGTATCGTGGTTGGCATAGATAATCAACCCGTCATATTTGCTTAGGTTTTCTGTATTCAGATCCTTCAGGTCTGTAGTATAAGTAAGGTTAACACCGCTTTTAAAAAGTTCAATGGCCAGCCAGGGCGCATATTTACCTGAATCGTGATGTGTACTGACGTTCCCCAGGAATAAAATTTCTGCCCTTCGGGGTGCTTCTTTAGCAGAACTTGTTAATCCCTGAGCTGCTCCACTTACTCGTGTTTTGTTGGAGCAGTTTTGGAATAAAAATGCGCTAAACAGCAATAAAAAAAATGTTTTTCTCATGTGTGTTAAGATTATTTAGTTAAAAAATACTGGTTTAGCTAAAATCATCTTTTTAAACTTTGTCAAACCAGCTCCCAATAAGAAAAGGGAGCTGGTTTAACTTAAAAAAATATTAAAAAGTTAATTTCTTTACAGGTGCAAAAATCATATCGTCAACACCCGAAAATTTGACCCCAATGCTGGCAAACACATAATTTTGAGTAGGTACTAATGTTGGCACAGTAACACTTAAACTAACATTATTCAGGTCGGTAATGGCAGACCCGGCTAAGTTGGTTGTAGCAACATTGGTTTGGGAATCCGCAAATCGTGTTTTGCTGATATAAAGCGTTACGCGTTCTATTGTTTTAGCATTTGCATCCTTTACAATTTGTTCTAACTTAAATGTTCCGGTAACACTTCCACTTGAATAAGTAAGCTGAGGTGTCCTTATCATATAGTAAGGCATTACCTCAATATCCATATTGGTGTTTCCTTTTAAAGTTATTGCAATTGAATCGGGCTTGCCACCGGTTTGTTTCCAAACAAAGGGGCCTTGTCCAATCGGAACAACCATTTTGTAAAGCCCATCAAAAAGCAGGTGTGAAAACGCCCCTTCAGGCGTGAATATACTGCCTATGGCACCGGTTTTACCAAAGCCCGATTGATATAACTCGTAGCTCACCTTATTATACTCAAAATTCAGTGGCTCCCCCTGATAAACTATACGTCCGGCTAAAGCAGCTTTAGGCGCATCAAAATTATCCTTCTTACAAGACAGAATAACGGTACTGAGTGCGAAAAACAGTATATAATGAAATTTAATTTTCATAATTATAAGATTTATAAATAATACTTATTGATTAGGTTGTTTAACTAGTTTTGGATTTCTTGTGAGGATATCGGGCTCAATCTCACTATAATAATTACCCAATTGCCAGTTGTCGCTTGCAGTAACAATGTTTGATAAATCCACTTTGTAAATCCACTTACCATTATTTGGTGATCCCGGAGCATAATATTTATATGGCAACAAACTGTAAGGTTGAGTACTGCGTTTTGTCGCTTTAGAAAGATTACTTAAAAGATCTGTTTTATTTAAAGCAACCCCATCAAATACCTGGTGGGCAATTCTAAACCTTTTAAGGTCAAAGAAATATTGTCCTTCAAAAGCAAATTCCACTCTACGCTCATGCACAATCCGATCAAAAGTGATATCGCCACCGGTTAAAGGAACAACCAATCCGGCCCTGGCCCGTACCTGATTCATGTACCCCGCAGCAACCGAAGATTGTCCTAGCTCAAAGGCTGCCTCGGCTGCATTCAATAAGATTTCAGCATAACGATATCTTACCAACCAAACGGCACTTCCTACCCCACGCTGACCCGAGCCAATAGCAGGGTCCTGATATTTCCGGATATAGAAACCGGTTTGAGCAGTATTACCAATTCCGTTAATTGGCCCATCAAAGCCAACAACCTGTTCCGGTACCGTTTTACCAGGTAATACCTTTTGAGCACCGCGCTCACCTCCACTGATTACCGTTCCGTTTGCTAGTTGCACTCCAGCCCAAATGTCAACTGGTCTGGCTTTAAAGCTTGAGCCCGGGATGATTACCGTGCCACCCAAACGGGCATCTCTGCCGGCAAATATGTCCTGTTGATTGGTATAATAAACATAATCACCGTTAGCGTCATTGGTAGCTAAAGGGGCGAATGTATTATCTAACTTTTCAAATGACTGAACCAAATTAAGGGATGGATTTATACGGCCACCTTCTTCTTCTTCAGCACCAAAACGGGGCTGATTTACTTGCGTAAATCCATGTCTTTTGAATTTTAACGCATAATCGTCAACCCATATCACCTCATTATTTTGTGTTTTATCATAAAATATGGCAGCAAAGTTTTCAGAAAGATTTCCGGGTTGCTTTTTGTATAGTGAATAAGCTCCCGCTGAGCCACTGATGATTTCTTCAGCAGCTTTCAAGGCAGTGGTATAATAAGCATTTGCCATACCTGCCGGAATACCTACCTCGCCACCTGAGAGCGAAACGGAAGGAGTTGTTGCGCCGTATTTTGCAATAGAAGCAGCATATAAAGCAGCTCTTGATTCCATAGCCAATGCAGCACCTTTGGTAGCACGGGCTTTAGTATTGCTATTTGCAGGAAGCAACAGTTTTAATTCCTCTGCCTCCTTAATTACAAAGTCATACATTTCCGATTCCTTTGCCCTTGGATATTGCAAAGAAGTAACATCAGTCCCATTAAACTCTAATGAATTGAGAATGATAGGCACGCCTCCATAATACTGGGTTAAGGTGAAATAATAACTTGCCCTTAAAAACCTGGCTTCAGCAATATAAGATGCCTTGGTTGCCGCATCCAGTGCTGTAGCTGTTGCACAGCGCTCCATAAACAAGTTAAGTTCTCGGATATAAGTATAATCCCATGGTGTCCAGAAGTACGTTGGCCTGCCGCCAACATCTGGACCTCTGTATCCCCTAAAGCCCCAGGTACTGTTGCCATGGTAATTGTTATATTGTCCATTTTCAGAATAAAATGATTCATTAAAGTCACCAAAAGTAACCCATTCAGTAAGCCTTGGGTAATCGTACTGACGGTTATAAAGATCTGCCAGGATAGAGAGCACCTGTGTAGGATCACTAAAGGCCAGTTCAGGACTTAATACCTGAGTAGGCTTTATATCCAAATAATCTGAATCGCTTTTGCACCCCAAACTAAAAACGAATAAGGTGGCTATTGCTATTATAAATTTATTTTTCATGTTAGTTCAATTAAAAACTGTTATAAAGTGAGGTTAATGCCCATGTTAACAAATGAATTTTGTGGGTACTGTAAACCATTTGTATCCTGAACTTCCGAGTCAACCTTGTACTTGCTTAGGTTATCAATAGAAAATAGGTTATAGCCATTTACAAACAGGCGTGCCTTTTGGATGTTTATTTTTCCTATTAGTGATTTAGGTAAGGAATAACCAAGCTCCAGTGTTCTGGCACGAATGGCCGTTACATTATGCAACCAAAAAATAGAGTTTTTATTTACCGAACTGGCTGAATTGACGTTAAATCTTAATGCAGGATATTTACCTGGTATCCATTCACTATTTAAATCAAAAGCATCAGCTCTTCTCCATCTGTCCGTTAAAATGGTATTTAATGCACCTGAATTATATGAAAACCCTCTTCTGATTTCGTTTTCCTGATTATAGCTGTACATAGATCCGATTGAAAAATCAGCAGCAAAATCAAATCCCTTCCATGCTACGCTAAAATTAAACCCACCATTGATAATTGGCTGGTTGGTTCCGTCGGCGCTTCTTCCATAACCTAACGGGCGCTCATCATATCCATCAATTTTTCCATCACCATTAAGGTCCTTATAAATCAAGTCGCCCGGTAATAGGGTCTTATTACCCTGTCCGTCAATATTTATCGGATAGTTATTTATTTCTTCCTGTGATTGAAACTGGCCTACTACATCATATGCCCAAAAAAGGTTCTTGTATCTACCCTCGGCAGAATTACGGTACTGATCCCATGAGTTAAAAAATATCGGTTTGTAAGAAGCGGTGAACTTACTACGTGCGTATCCAACATTTCCACCAACGCTAAAAGTAACTGCACCAGCCGATCCATTGTAAGCAAGTGAAATCTCACCCCCGGCCTGCTCGTCTTTATTTATATTTTCGTCGCTTAGGTTAAAGCCAATCTCGCTAGGTAAAACGATATCATATTTGGTGCCTCTAAGTCCTGTTCGCAATCTTTTAAAATAGTCGACACTTCCAATCAATTTATTGTTAAACATGGTAAAATCGGCACCTATGTCCAGGATCTTACTTTTAAACCAGGAAATATTTAAGATGGGCTTACCTTTATCTCTTGAACCTATAATTGGATTTCCATCAAGAATGCCATAGCCATTCTGATTATAATTATAGCCGGCAAGATAATCAGTTGGTAATATCCCGTTATCATCATCTCCAAGTACACCGTAAGAAGCACGGATTTTCAAATCGTTCAGCTTACTGTTTTCACCTAACAGTGATTTCATGAATTTCTCTTCAGTAATTCTCCATCCACCAGATACAGAAGGGAAAAATCCTACTCTTTTATCCGGAGCAAATTTCCATGAAGCGTCCCTCCTGCCTGAAAACTCCAGGTAGTACTTATTCGCATAATTGTAGTTTATCTTTCCAATGTATCCGATACGGGCTTGCTGATCATCGCGATCATTGTAAGTATCCGTAGTGTTAAAATAGATAAGCGGAAGCACATTTGTTGCTGGCACGGCATGAACAAATACTTCTTTGTCCCTTACATCATATCTTTCAGAAATGAGAAGCCCTCCTACTGTATGTTTACCAAACGTATTGTTGTAGTTTAATCCAACCTGATAGTTATTCTTTTCTATCTTCTGAGTCCTACGCTCCCGCCATGGATTGATACTACCTCCGGTTGCTTTATAAGTATCGTCGGTAGGATTATAGGTATACGTTTTGTAAGTATACTCATGACCATCGTGCAGGCGATCTTCGAGTCCGTAAGAATAAGATCCCTGTGCAACAAGTCCCTTTATGTATGGGATTTGATATTGGGCATTAAACCTGGCCGATCCGTAACGTCTTCTATCATTCGAATATCCACCGTATTTCTTATTGTTATAAGCCCAATTGGATTCATTGTGGCCAATATCATTTATATAATCCGGATTGTCATTGGCATACGGACGTTCCCAGGGCCTGTTCCATAAGATGGCAGCTCTTGGTAAATTATAGTCATCACCTCCGGGTATTCCGGGATTATCTCTCACTTCGTTCCATCCATTTATCCCAATCCCAACCTTTAACCTATCTGTAATATTGGCATCCATATTGGCATTGATGTTTTTACGCCCATATGTAAACTCGCGTCCTAATACAGAATATTGGAACATATTTGTACCAGAAAAATAATAGTTTATTCTATCAGAACCACCTGTAGCATTAATAGCCTGCTGATACAACGGCGCATTTTTCTGTACAATAAAGTCTTTCCAGTTAAAACTTTGATAACCCGGAGCGGTGCCTTCCTTGTATTTGGCTAATTCCTCTTTGGTAACGGTAGTTGTCCCTCCGTTGTTCATCTCCGCATCAGCTTTGCCTAAATACCATTCGTATGAATCGTTCACTACATCAGGAAACCTGCTCCAATTCTGAAAGCCGGCATAGGTATCGATATTTATTACATTCTTTTCCCCTCTGCTTCCTCTTTTTGTGGTAACAACCACTACACCATTCGCAGCACGTACACCATAAACAGCTGCAGAAGCATCCTTTAAAACGGTAATGCTTTCTATATCACTTGGCGCAAGATTGTCGAACTGTCGTTTATCCTGCTGGATCCCATCAATTACAAACAATGGATTCCCCATGTTTCTTACCTGAATGGTAGCCCCACCTCCTGGTCTCCCATCAGGCATACGAAAGGTAACGCCCGGTAATTTCCCAGCCAATCCTGTACTTACTTGCGATCCGCCATGTACTTTTTCCAGATCTTTACTGGTAACCGTTGAAATGGCTCCTGTTATTGATTCTCTTTTTTGGGTGCCATATCCCGTTACAACAACTTCGGTTAACTGTTGTTTATCCTCTTCCAATTCTACGTTAATTGTGGTGCCACCCTCCACGATAACTTCTTTTGTAAGAAATCCGATATAGGTGAATACCAATACGCCCCTTCCCGTTGGTAAGGAAACGGTGTACTTGCCCTGTTCATTTGTACTCATACCTGTATTGGCCCCTTTTAACTTAACGCTCACCCCGGTTAGTGGCTTTTGTTGAAAAGTTACGGTACCAGTAATGGTCTTTTGTTGTGCATGCACAGACTCCCGGGACAATAAAACAAGGGTAATCAGTAAAAGAAAAACAGGATAATGTTTTCTTAGCAAAGCTTGCTCAAATAGAACAAATCTCTTGAGTATTAATTTTTTCATCTTATATTAAGTTTGATTAAGTTTAGGTTAAATAACTGAAATCGACATATTTAATGCTCATACTACTATGGCTTATCTCCTTTCTTTAATTAATGACTAATAAAAATTACCGCGCCCATAAATTAACTTATGGCGTCATGTTCTGATTTTCTAGATAGTTGCGGGATTCCGGAATCGCGTCGTTCTATTTTACAATCGTCTATATTTGGTTTTGGTTAATACAAGTTTAAATTTTATTGCGCTGGAATCATTGGCACTTGTTATCTAATAATGACTATATTGTATCCTAAAATTTCCATATAGCCAATATTTAAGATAATTTTAATAAAATGACGCACGTTATTCCCAAATCGCCTATTTCACAATCTAAAGTGTATGTGGTTAAAGAAATTTATGCCCCCTACTTTGATCCTACGTTTCACTCACATCCCGAATTTCAATTAAACTGTGTTCTGGAAGGCGAAGGAAGCCGTTTTGTAGGTAATAACATCACCTCATTTAAGGCTATGGATATGGTACTTATTGGTCCGCACCTTCCCCATGTATGGAGAAATGAAAACAAATATTTCGAAAAGGACAGTACACTATCAACCAGGGTTATTGTGGTATACTTCCATAAAGATTTTTTTGGAGAAGCATTGCGGTTAAAAGATGAAATGGGCCAAATCGACAGGCTATTTCAAAAATCTGAACGGGGACTAGAAATTATTGGGAAAACAAAGGTTGTTGTAAGTAAAATGATGCGTGAGCTGTTAGAATTAGATGGCATGGATGGCGTTATTCAATTGCTTAAAATATTAAATGTACTTGCTAAATCAAACGACTATCATTTTGTTACCCATAATTATTTGATTTCATCTAATACTGAAGCGGAGACTACCAGAATGAACAAGGTATATGGGCACGTAATGAGGAATTTCAAACATACCATTAGTGCGGAGGAGGTTGCCTCCTTAATAAATATGACCCGTACATCCTTTAGCAGATATTTTAAGGCGCGTGTGAATAAATCATTTTCAGATTTTCTTAAAGAGATCCGAATTGAATCTGCCTGCAAATTACTCAAGGAAGGAAAAATGAATATTGATCAGATTGGTTACGAATGCGGCTTTCAAACGCTCTCTAACTTTAATAAACAATTTAAAAAAGTTATAGGAAAACAACCTAATCAATACCGGAATGAATACCAAAAAGTAGCAGCCGAGTCATATCGGTATTTTTAACCTTAGAACGGTTACCTTTCTATAAATCCTTGTTCCTGACTGGCCAGACTATTGTCATCAATCAGATAAGATTTCACATCTGCGATACTCATTTCATCCAGTACGTCTACAAAATTCTTATATGTAGATCCTTCGGTGGGTTTAATAATAACTATCATAAACTTGGCCGGATCATTTTCATGCAACTTTGCTATTTCCTTTTTATTTTGAGCTAAAACACTGCCTATCATTTTAAAACTTACACGATGTGGAGTTGCTTTCTTCGTCTCACCTTTATACCAGACAATGCTATTATCCTTACCCAAAAGAACCGTTAGCGTTCTTGACGCAGGATAAGGCTGATCAGGGATATCGATAATCGGCTTGGCTATATCCATGGCCTGCGACTTAGATAAGGAAGTTGTGAGCATGAAAAAGGTTATTAAAAGAAATGCCAGATCTACCATTGCGGTAAGGTCTACGGAGGGAACTGCTTTTCGGGTTCTGTTTTTTCCTTTTAAGGCGTCGCCATTTTGAGGAATGCTTAAGGTTGCCATAGTTCTGTCTTTTAGTTATGATGTGGATAAACATCAAATTTCATAAGGAAGACAGAAATATTTTTTTGAACTCAGAATCATCAAAATTTTGATTTTTAACTCAAAATTTTAAAATAAACTATTTAAATTAATTTTATAGAAACTATTGTTCTTAGAACAGTAGCATAGTATATTTGATAAAACTAAAAAGATATGTAAAAGCTAAATACTATATTTTTGCCGAATCTTCAAAATATGTGAAGCATTTAGCACTTAAGAATCTCGTCCTAGAAACCTGAGAACTTCCAAACAAACGAGAGAATAAGTGATGTTAAGTAAAAACACGGGATTTATAGACATTCATGAAAGCTTAAAAAACCAAATAACGGCTAATTATACCCTATAACTAAATTGGCTGTAACCATTGTACATCTCGCTGATAGTAGACACTATAACACGATGATTGTTTTTCCTTCTACCCTGAATTTTACATCACCAGTTAACTCCAGGACGTGAAGTATCTGTGAGATTTTTCCATATTTGGATATGGTACCGCCAAAAATCTGTTTGCCGGCTTCTTTATTTTGATAAACAACATCCATGTTGTACCATCTTGATATTTTCTTCATGATATTTTGAAGAGGTTCGTTTCTAAAAGAAAATTCTCCTTCTTTCCAGGCAATAACATCATTGGGGTCCACARCATTCACTTTAATCGCCGTTCCTGAATTCACAGCCTGTTGTCCGGGTTTAAGTGTAATCTGGTTAACCTGAACACTACCTTCAAGCAACGTTGTATTTGTAAACTGGTCATCAGAATAGGCGCTGATATTAAACCGTGTTCCAAGTACTTTTACAGTTTGTGTTTTACTTTGTACTAAAAATGGATGCAATTTATCTTTAGCAACTTCAAAGTAGGCTTCGCCGTTCAGCTCTATTCTACGCTCTTTAAGCCAACGAAAAGAAATCGGATATGTTAGAGATGAAGCGGCGTTTAGCCATACTTTCGTGCCGTCCGGCAACGAGAGCTTATATTGTCCGCCACGTGGCGTTCGAATGGTATTTGAAATTTCAGAATATGAGCTTTTGCCCCCGTTCTGTAACGGGGGCAGCTCATGTCGAGAGGTATAAATAATTTCTCCTTCCTTGGTTTTTGTAATTTGAGTGGTAGATTGTAGGGCCAGCAAACCAATTTTAGCATTTAACAAATTGATCTTTTTACCATCGCTCAAAATGAGTACGGCGGTATTCTTTCCCGGATCAATGTCATTTACATATGTTTTATTCGAAGTATCTTTAGTGAAGAAATAAATAAAAACACCCAGGACGATGATCGATGCTGCTGAAACTGCAACCCCTAATGGCCAGCTTATCATTCTGGCCGTTTCTGGCTTAGTAGCTTTTAGAATAGGTTGCCACATCTGATCATCGATAGTTTCCAGATCAATCTGTGACAAACCAGACTGCTCATCCTCACGGAATTTGTGCAGCCAGTAACGTACTTTTTCAAGTTCCCGATCGGAGCATGTCCCGGCCTGAAATCTCTCCAATAAGTCCTTTACTTGTTCATCGTTCATAATCTACCCTATGCGTTTTTTAAGATAATCATAACAAAGACACCTCAGAATTAGGAATCGGGTACACGAAGGGAAAAAAAATATTATTTCAACATCCCTGTTAAAAAAGCATATATAAAAAGGAACAGTCCAAGTTTTCCCCGAAGTGTTTTCAACGCCCTTTTAATTTGAGTAGCTACCGTATGTTCGGAGATATTTAAGCGATCTGCTATTTCTTTGTTACTTAAATATTCCTGGCGTCTCAATTGAAATATTTCGCGCATTTTTTCCGGCAGGTTGTTGATCTCTTTTTCAATTAATGATTTAAGATCTTTTTCCCTAATGCGATAGTCCGTTTGAGCAGCTGCATTGTCTGTAACTTCTTTGAATGATGAGATGTATTCCTGAGTGATGGCCACATGCCGAAAAACATTAAGTACACGATTTAAAACAGCCTTGTAAAGGTAGCCAGAAAGTGTAGTCTGAATATTTAAATTACTCCTGGAATTCCATAAATGAACATATATCTCCTGGATAATATCTTTGGCACTTTCGCTGTCCTGAAGCTTTTTATACGCATAGATGTAAAGCAGGCTATTGTACCGCTTATAAATCTCGGTAAATGAATGATGGTCCCCTGCCCTCAGGAGATCTACAAGCTCAGCGTCTGAAAGTGTTCTACAATCATTCATTTATAAGGTTTTCTTTCAACAATGATCTTTTAGAGCTCCTTTAATGAAAAAAGAAGCGGCGCTGCCTAAATTAATGGACAGTCGCCGCCTCCTAAATTAACGCTCTCTCCTCAAGATTATAAAAAATATTCTAAACTATCAAGGGTAAAATCACAATAACCTTAGAGTCAGTATTTTTAAAAAACATACAAACCTGGATTCAATTTATTTAAATATAGATGTTGTTGAGAAATGTCGCTTGATCCATTATTTTTGGATTCTTTTGGGCGCACGCGGAATTCTTGGAAAAAACAAAAAAGCCACTCGATTGAGTGGCTTTTACGGGCCGGACGGAACTCACCCAAGCCCAAAACAACCTTTAAATCAATATTTTACAAGCCCCACAATGAAAACTCCCTGAATTACTCACGATTTCAAATTACCATATAACGGCAACCGCTATTCTACTAAAATAGGAAATCAACCTGTTGCCTATAGCCGCAGTGAAAACGAATTGCAAATTAACAGCATTTGAAAGGTTACAGTGCTTTGGTAACATCATATCTCTTCATTGCTGTTTCAAAAATTCTGGCACATTGTTGGTTATACGCATACCGGTATTATATTAAACCTTCGGCAATTGTCAACAAGCTATGCGCCAAAATAATCATCCTATACCTGAAAACGAAATGGCAAGACTCATCCGTCTAGCTGAACTCGATATTGACTACAGCAGTTTATCTGAAAACTTTAAAGATCTCACCCGCCTAGCCGCCAAAATAGCAGGCACAGAAATCTCCCTGATCAATCTAATTGATTCCTATACACAATGGACACTTGCAAACCATGGAATTGAGGTGGATCAGACGACAAGAGAGGAATCTGTCTGCCAGTATACAATCATGAATGACGATCAATTTGAAGTAAAGGATCTTTCCAAAGATGTAAGGTTTAACAAAAACAAATACATAGAGGCCCCTTTATCCTTACGGTATTATTTCGGCGTCCCATTGAAGGATCAACAGGGTCTGAATATTGGTGCACTCTGCGTTCTGGATACAAGACTTAAGACACTTAACCCGGAAAAAATAGAACTGCTGAAGATCATTGCAGCAGAAATAGTCAACAGGCTGAAGGCTTATAAGGCTATGGAAGAATTACGTGATCAGGTTAAACAGGCTGATGAATCCAGGAAAAAAGTTGCCCACGACATCAGGGGGCCTCTTGCGGGCATAATCGGCTTATCGCAGATCATAGCTGAACAAGGCAAAACTGCCCATATTGACCAGGTGATCGATTTTATTAACCTGATCCACACAGGCAGCAAGTCTATCCTGGATCTTGCTGACGAAATTCTCAGCCAGGAGCATGAAACCAAACAGCTCAGTAGCCAGCATTTCGATCTCAGCAGCTTTCGTGATAAGCTGAAACAGCTGTACGACCCTCAGGCCGTCACCAAACAACTACAGTTGCAGGTCAGTGTCAATCAGGACACCCAGTACATCCCCTTTTCCAAAAACAAGCTTCTACAAATTACAGGCAATCTGATCTCCAATGCAATAAAATTTACGCCAAATAAAGGAAGGATCCTGGTAGATCTGGATTTGATTGTCAAATCTGATCAAAATAACCTGAATATTGCAGTTTCGGATACCKGAGTTGGTATAACCGAAGAAGAGATCACCCGGATCCTCAGGGGAGACAGCCATACCACGGCGGGGACAGGCGGGGAAAAGGGATATGGATTCGGTCTTTCATTGGTAAAACACCTAATTGAAAAACTCAACGGGCGATTGGAAATTCACTCTCAGATTGGTCAGGGGACTACTTTTAAAGTGGAACTCCCTTTGAGTAATTTATAATTTATTATCTTTAGGGTATCACCCTAATGTAATGAATCATGCGCTTAAAATTTCATTTGCCCTTAACACTTCTATTTTTTTCTTTCCAATTCCTGCAGGCTCAGGATCAGAATATCGGTTCTGATGAATTGTTTACCAAAGCACGCAGCGCGGCATTTGATCAAAAAGATTATCCCAAGGCAATTTCGCTAAGTAAGCAGGCCCTTGCAAAAAGTCCCGATTATACAGATATCAGGATATTTCTTGGCAGAGTTT
Source organism: Pedobacter sp. 05L430 (assembly GCF_056397585.1). Taxonomy (NCBI): domain Bacteria; kingdom Pseudomonadati; phylum Bacteroidota; class Sphingobacteriia; order Sphingobacteriales; family Sphingobacteriaceae; genus Pedobacter; species Pedobacter sp. 05L430. Next base: position 57,687 of record NZ_JBFTNT010000002.1, read on the forward strand.
ATACCTGGAATAAACAACCAGATAGTGCCAGACAGGCCTTTAGTCAGGTTTTAAATAAACAACCAGATAATGCGGATGCGTCACTGGCTTTTGCCAGCCTGGAATTTTGGGAAGGCAATTCTGAAAAGGCACTTGAACATGTAAACTCCGGGTTGAAGCATCATAGCGATGCCAGTGATCTGTTGCTGCTGAAGGCAAAGGTCTTGAATGACCTGAAGAGATGGTCTGAGGCCAATATAGAGATAGAAAAGGTAATCAAGGCCGATCCAAACATGACTGAAGCAAGAACACTTGCGGCCAGGGTAAGGGAGAATTCCTCAAAAAACAAAATCKGGGTCAACTACGACTTTATCTATTTCGATAAACAATTTGATGATCCCTGGCACCTGGTAAGTGTGGACTACAGCCATCAAACCGCCCTGGGCTCGGTCATTGGCCGTATTAATTACGCCAACAGGTTCAAAAACAATGGGGTTCAATTCGAGATTGACGCCTACCCTCGCATTTCCAATACCTTTCAGGCTTACATCAGCGGAGGATATTCCAATAATGTCGGGGTGTTCCCCCAGTACCGGGCAGGTTTTTCATTGTATGCCAATTTGCCTGCAAGTTTTGAAGCAGAAGCCGGATTCAGGTACCTTACCTTTGGTGAATCTACCTGGATCTATACCGCCTCTGTTGGTAAATATTACAAAAGCTTCTGGTTCAATTTCCGGACTTTTCTCACCCCTTCAAATAATGAGGTTTCCCAGTCGTTTGCCTTAACAAGCAGGTATTACTACGGCGGTGCAGATGATTACTTCAGTTTACGGCTGGGTACAGGTCTTTCTCCTGATGATCCGCAAAACAATGTGCTGATTGGCAATGCAAACTATAAGCTAAGGTCAAACAACATCACTCTGGGATACAGACGCGCGTTCAAGTCCCTGAATATTCTAATCGTTAACCTGGGAGTTGACAATCAGGAATATAAATTGAATACCAGAGGAACACAGATTGACCTTGGTCTGGGATACATCAGACGCTTTTAGTGATGTCAAAAAGGAGAAAAATGCTGGCCCTACTGGCAGTTATTGCGGCAATCCCCTTATTGATGTGGCTGCTCTGGCTTTGCACGCCTAAAACAAAAATGGTGGCGGCAATAATCGACAAAACGGTCCTGACCACCCGTGGCCAGGAACACATTTCCTTAACCTGGATCCTGAACCACCAGAAATTCACCAAAACCAGTACCAAGTCTTATCAGATTGCAAAGGACTATTTCGGTTTTTTCCCCCTGGACAAGGAGAACTTCCGCTTAAAAGGCTTGGAACGATTTAATCCTGATCAGCTGAAACAGCTGAGTGAGGATGCGGACATGGTGTATTTTACAGATACCTATGGCATTTACAACAATGAGTGGTATAGCCAAAAGAATAATACCGAGCGCTCCGGCATGATTTACGGAGGAATGAGCAGCCAGGACATTGAACTACTGAGGCTGATGAAAGCCAAAGGCAAACTGATCATTACCGAATTCAATAGCATTGGAAGTCCTACACACCTGGATACCCGCCTGAGGTTCGAAAAGCTGTTTGCCATGCGCTGGACAGGCTGGACCGGACGCTTTTTTGACAACCTTGACAGTACAAAAAACAAGGAACTACCAAGATGGTTAATCCGCAATTACAAAAGAGACAACAACAATCAGTGGCCATTTACAAAAGCAGGAGTTGCCTTTGTAAACGATAAAGATCAGGTAGTCATTCTCCAGGACAGCACTGAATTGGATGATCCCATGCCCCATATTACCAGCAGTCCATACGGGCAGCAGAATTTTGGTCTTCCAAGCAAAATTAAGTATGCGTTCTGGTTTGATGTGATCCAGCCCGATCTTAAGACCAATACCCAGGTTGCCAGCTTTACCCTGGATGTAAATGCGAAAGGCCGTGAGCTGCTGGCAGCCCATCAGCTGCCCAGGGTTTTCCCTGCTGTAATTATGCATAAGCATGAAGATTATCGGTTCTATTACTTCTCTGGTGATTTCTGTGACAATCCCATCACCATGGGTACTTCCTATTTTAAAGGTATCAGTTTGTTTAAATGGATGTTCTATAACACAAGCGATCCGATGGAACGTGCCAGTTTTTTCTGGAACTTTTACCGGCCCATGGTTAGCCAAATACTGAAGGAAGAAAAAAAATTCAAAAAGTAATTAATGCTTAGTTGGGCCGTACTTGTTCAACACCGAATCTGGTAAAATGCCTGCGCGGTTTCCAATGCCAGCATTTCTCCGCTTAAAGTGATCAAAGGCGTTCTTTAGCCGTTTATAAATGGGCTGATCCGCTACCGACTCCTCCTGCAGATCCGGGCCCATCTTGTAAAGTGAGCTTCCGTTGAGGTGGTACTCGCCCATGATGAAGTCGATAATATCTGTCTTGGTCTGGATAAGGGGATACTGATGAACGTTACGGAAGTTTCTTGCAGTATCGAGGCCCTCTCCCATCCAGCTCGCCTGATCTGGCACCTTAAGTTTATAACTGGCCTTAAGGAAGCTCAGCAGGCTTGGGACGATATCAAAATGTGTGGAAACGGATGCAAACTGTGCATTCCGCTTTAATAAGGGTGAATAAATGATCAGCGGGACATGATACCTGTCAATTTTGCTGCTCATGGGGATTTCGGGCATTCTATGATCACCTGTAATCACAAAGATCGTATTTGCAAAATCTTTACGCTTTTTGCACTCCTGAAAAAAGCTTCTGAGTGCGTCGTCAGTATACATAATGGAAGAATACTGCAGCTTGTAATTCCTATAGGTGTCCTTTTTTGGATTCTCAAAACCCAGCTCATCCATACGCTGCTCAAACTTACTAACATATTCAGGCTGATCATTAACCAGAAAAGGATTATGACTGGCGACAGTGAGGATCACATTAAGTTCCGGGGATTTTGATTCGCTATCCGCCCTGGTGGCCAGATAGTATCTGAAAAGCTCCTTGTCATTGTAGCCCCACGTGAAGCCGTTGACAGCGGGGAGTTTCACATATCCCCCGGGGAAGGATTGAATGTCCCTGAGCTCATCAACATGATTCTTCTTTAAGAATAGAGACATATTGTCGAAACCCGCATCACCCCCGTAATAAAATGAAGTAGTATAGCCGTTAAACTTCAGCACGCTATATAATGAGGCATGTGGCGGCATTTTATCTCCAAGTTCCAGAAAACCATTTTTTGAAAACGGCAGCGAGGCCATTAAAGAGGGCAGCACAGCAAAGGTACGCCCACCTTCACTTAAGAAATTCTTCCAATATAGACTTTTACCGGACAGGGAGTCCAAAAAGGGGGTGAAATTACCCAGGTAGGCCCCTTCATTAGTGAATGCCCTACCCAATCCCTCTACCAAAATGATGACAATATTGGGCCTGCTTGGGGATAAATTAAAAAAGGAGCTCAGCACATCCTGATCGGACACTTCGTGCAGGAAAGGGAATTCAGAACCACCGGTATATTTAAATGATGTGCCGACGGTCTTTGTATCCCCATAATCCCCAATATAAGCATCTGCATAAATATCGGATTCCTCGTCCGGAGGATAAAAATGAAGGTAAGAACTTACAAAAAAATAGTCAGTTTTATTGAGCACCAGATTGTTGTCAAAATCAGATTGAAACGGACGGCCACGCATCAGCTGCAAGACACCGGTAACTAAAAAGAACAAGGATAATCCAGGGAAGATCACCGCGGCCCAAAAGGGCAGCTGTATTTTACCAGGCAGGAATTTTAAAGCCACAAGTACCAATGCCACCAGCAGGATAAAACTCACAACCAGCTGAATACCCAGTCCTGAGGAGGCGCCAACGGTCTGTTTGATGTCTGCAATGGAATATCCATACAGATCAGCACCCAGAGGCACCAGAGAGGTATTGAAATATTGAACCAGGCCGATCTGAATGATGATCATCAGGATGATAAAGATTTTGAACAGCACTTTTGACAACTTTAAAGAGCTCTGGGCAAGCAGAACAAAAAAGATATATTCCAGAAAAAGCCCTTTGAACCAGAAAACCACATCTCCCAGCAGCGCCCAGAAAACAAAGGATGCTCCCTTTTGCGGGAACTCATGGGTAAATCCATTTAACAAAATCTCAAAAATGCGTATCAAGAATAAGGCAGCAAGCAAGACCAGGGCCAGCTGTATAAAAACCAATGTTGCTGATTTAAATCGATCGATCATTGTCTAAACTGTTTTTTTTGTAAAACCCTGCCTGGTCATCTCACCCCAGGAATTCTTCTTTCTCAGCAAATCAATATTCCCCTTAATAGCTGACCATACAACAAAAGGATGAAAAATAAATGGCTCTAAAAATGCCGTAATGATTAACATCAGCAGATCTTTGCTGCTTTTATACTGGTTATAGGTCAGTACTTCCATCAAAATGGCAAACACCGAATAAAGAAATCCGAAGCTGAATATAAACAGCAGCAGACCAATAAAAAAAGACCAGTGAATCAAGCCCAGTAATACGAAAATCACAAAACTCAGCAATCCCAGAAATTCCACGATTGGTGCTAAAAACTCAAAAAAGAACCAATAAGGATAACTGATCATCCCCAGTCGTCCGTATTTGGGGTTAAAGAACATCACTTTATGGAGCTGCAGGGTCTCTATGGTTCCTCTTGTCCAGCGGTTTCTCTGCCTGCCAAGAATTTTAAAAGATGCAGGTGCTTCGGTCCAGCAAAGCGGATCAGGAATAAAACTCACCTTATAAGGTACTTTTTGCTCTTCCATATACCTGCGCATCCTTACCACCAGCTCCATATCCTCCCCCACGGTATTGTGATTATATCCGCCGCATTTGATGACGATATCCCTATCGAATGCCCCGAAGGCACCTGAAATCAATAGCAAGCCGTTTAGACGGCTCCAGGCCATCCTGCCCAATAAAAATGCTCTGATGTACTCCAGGGTTTGCACCCTAGGAAGAAACTGTTTGGGCAGATTAACCTTTACCAATCGCCCGTTTTCGACAATACAGCTGTTGGCGATTCGGATTACTCCGCCCGTGGCGATAACCCTGATTTTGCTGTCTTCCAGAAAAGGTTTTGCCAGCTTCAGCAGGGCATCCTGCTCCAGGATACAGTCCACGTCAATACAAACGATATAATCATTTTGGGAGATGTTGACTCCCACATTAAGGGCATCTGCCTTCCCCCCGTTTTGCTTATCTACAATGATCAGCTTCTTGTAAACTGCCTTTCTGCTTTTGTAAACACCCAGCACGTCCTTGGTGGGAATCCTTTTGTTTACAAAAAAATCCGTCTTATAAAGGTCGTAGGCGCTGATCAGCTTCTCTAGAGAATCGTCTTTGCTCCCGTCGTTAATGATAATCACCTCCAAATTGTTGTAATTGATCGACAACAAAGACCTTACGTTTTCAATGATATTTGCACCTTCGTTATAGGCAGGCGCAAGAATACTGATACTTGGGGCCTGTGTCGAACTGGCCAGCACGCGGTAGTCTGTAAAACTGTTTTTACGCAGGTAAGTACGGATTTCGCCGATTGAATAACCGCCAATGAACATGTAGCAGGAAAGCAGCAGGATGGAATAGATCAGCAGTCCGTAGGTAAAAAAATCAAGCACTATTGTTTGCCAGCTCATACTCTAATTTCACTTTTAACCTGAGTAATTATTTCCTTCAACGGGTAGGACTGTGATTGTGGCCAAGCCATCAATAAGTCCATACCGGATTGACTGAGGCTTGCCATTGCTCGGACAACCGAGAGTTTCATTTCAAGATCTTCTGTATTTAAAAGTCCTTGTAATCGGGGTAGATCAGCTTCATCACCGATTTTTTTTACAGCCTTCAAAATGGCCAGCTGGTTATTATATTCTTCCAACGGGACCCTGTCCAATAGTTTTTTTGATGTGTCTTCACTGTAAATTTCCGTCAGGGTGTATATCGCCTGAGTCCTTACACTGGATTCGAGGTGTTCAAGGCAAGCAACAATCTCTTGGTAAAGTTCAAAATGATGGTAGTTACGGGCGAGTTTCAGCGCAAATACAACAACACTGGCATTTTCAGATTTAAGCCATTTGTCAATTCCGGTAAGGTTTACATGAGGGATAACAGACAGCTCCTTTAATAATTTCATCTGTTGCCACTCCGAGAGCTGATAAGTGATCACATCCAGAAACCGAAGCCCTTCAAACCCAAAAAGATTCAGCACGGCCAGCTGAGCTTCTGCCCGGACCAGTTCATTTTTATTGTTGGTGAAGCGGTATATCCTGGCAAGGTGCTCCTTGAGTTCCATGGTGCCAATCTGCTGGATCCCCACAGCCATAAGGTGCCACTTACCTGTTTCAATTAGCTTAATGGCATGGGTATCCAGGTCCAGCTGCAGGTACAGTTTTTTGATATTTTGTCCAGCTTGACCAGACATATTTTTCTTTGCCGCAGTAATCTTTTTGGTCAGCTGGGCCCTAAATCTGCTATTCTCCAGATTCACCCTCAGGCGCGGAGTGACCGGTATCGGCTGGTCAGCGCTACTGCCGCTTTCATTGAAAAAAATTGCCTTTCTGAGCAGTAAATCAATCATACTGTCCCATTTGGCATATTTTTTTCTCCATTTTTTCCGGATCAACAGGTAAGCGGTCATGAAAAAAATCAGAAATACTGCCGCACCGAAAAAGAACAATAAAAGCGCCTGAAAAAATATCATCTCGAATGAACAAGCATAAACCTTTTTATTCGCACAGACAACTCATTGGGGCTGAAAGGTTTGGTAATAAAGTCGTCGGCACCTAGGCGGAATGCTTCAAGAACGATATCCTCCTGTCCCATGGCAGAAAGCATAATAATAGGCGTCTGATCTTTTTCTCTTAGCGCTGCCACCACCTCCAAGCCTGAAAGATAAGGCATCATGATATCCGTAATTACCAGTTCAGGCAGGAACTGATCTATTTTTTCCAAAGCTTCCCTGCCGTCCCTGGCAAGGATGAGCTGATGTCCATCTTTCTTTAAACGGAATTCTAAAGTCCTGAGCATAAGCTCATCGTCTTCAGCAATTAGAATCTTCATATATTAGCAGTTAGGGATGATTAACTAATAATTTTAAAACGCGTTATGCTGACTCTAAGTTAAGTCTTTTAGCAAAAAAAAGGCAAAAATGTTTTGGAAAATGATTGGGAACTCAGTATTGGTCAATAATCTTTTTTATCCTGGCAATTTGGCAGACGTCATTTTAAACTAACCAACATTATCACCTCAATACCAAATATCCGTCTTCCGCCGTTTGTGGCACCCTGTTGATGTAAAACTGTCTTCGAGACTCTTCAAATCTTCTGCTGCCCAAGTTGATGCTTTAAGCAATTTTTTCCTGTAAGCAGATTTCTTACCTTGATTATTTTCCTGAATGGTTACACCTAAACCTTTAAGTATTTTACCAAAGTACTTTTTTTGTCAGGAATATTTATAATTAGCGTTTCCATATAACAAATATACTAAACGTTAGGATGTATATAAAATTTCCCAAGAATTGTCCTCAATACTCATCCATTCCAAATCGATCAATGGATTGAGAAATCTGTCAAAAAACTATGCTGAAGTCAGGATTACATGTTATCCTGAGCAGATAAATGCGAGATATAATAGGGTCTAGTTAGGCTTATGTTATCTCATCTTCCTCCCTTTTTTAGGCGGATTAAAGTTCATGACAAAGTTTTGAGTAAGATTTTTCTTTTGGTCAATTTCCTTCTTCATTCTTTGCATAGAAGTTTCAGCAAAAAAAACAGTTAAAATACCGGTATCTTTATGTTTAGCAGATTGTTTTAAAGCTTCAATATAAGCAGCCTTTTCTTCGGCTCCAATTATTACATGCGGCAGATTGAACTTTGCAAGTATGAAGTTTGAAATCAGACGGCCAGTTCTCCCGTTTCCGTCCGGAAAGGGATGTAGATAAATAAAAAACTGGTGAAACCTAGCGCTAATGTCCAGCGGATGTAATTCGGCCTTTTCCATAGCTAATTCTGTGGAACTGATCAATGATGGCATACGTGCAATACTCACCCTGAAATCTCCAAAAACCGTATCCCCTGCAGCCATTTGCGTGTTGGTATATTCCCCTGGCTCAAGGCCCTTCGCAAATTTAAGGGTATTTTCCGTTAGTATTCTTTGTACCTGTTTGATCAAATTTTCGGTTAAAGGCTGTTTTAGGTCGTTAAATACGAATTCATAGGCTTTAAAATGATCTAGGATTTCATATGCCTCATATAAAGACCTGTTGTTTAACTTTAAATTGAGGCCCTTTTCTTTAAGCTCGCGTGTTTCATCCACGGTAAAGGTATTCCCCTCTACTGCACAGCTGTGCGCAGAAAACAATATTTCGTTATATTCCTTAAAATCTTCGAGATTAAAGCTATCAATAATAACTTTGCTGTATTCTGCTACAAGCGCATCATATTTTTTAATCAAGCTCTCCATTTATTGTTTTGATTAAGGATTCAAAAGATGACTTTTAAAGATACACCAAATCTAAAAATATAGAAAAACACAAAAAAGCCTTCAAACGTATAATTTGAAGGCTTTAGTTTGGCATTGCTACCTTTAGCGGACCGGACGGGRCTCGAACCCGCGACCTCCGSCGTGACAGGSCGGCAYTCTAACCARCTGAACTACCGGTCCGTTTTCCCTATTTTCGTTTCGTTGTTTCGTTTCGGGATTGCAAATATAGCGCCTTTATTTAACTTTGCAACATTTATTTTAAAATAGTTATAACTCCTTAATTCTCTGATAATTATTTTTTAGATCACAGATCCCTCTTTCATTTTCTCTGCATTCTCGGCGAACTGCAACGCATCAATTAGCTCCTGAACACCTCCATCCATCACTCCGTTTAGGTTATAAAGCGTTAAACCGATGCGGTGATCCGTTACCCTTCCCTGCGGATAGTTGTACGTTCTGATCTTCGCTGAGCGGTCACCAGTGGAAACCATAGTCTTACGTCTGGCGGCAATATCACCATTCTTCTTCTGCAATTCAATATCGTATAACTTACTACGAAGCATCTCCATTGCAATAACTCTGTTTCCTAGCTGAGAACGTTCCTGCTGACAAACTACTACAATACCGGAAGGCCTATGCGTTAACTGAACCTTAGTTTCAACCTTATTTACGTTCTGTCCACCCGCACCACCGGATCTGGAGGTTTGCAAATCAATATCTGCCGGATTAATGTAAAGATCTATCTCCTCAGCCTCAGGCAAAACAGCTACGGATGCAGCCGACGTATGAACCCGTCCCTGAGTCTCTGTATCCGGCACACGCTGAACCCTGTGTACTCCAGACTCATACTTTAACTGTCCATAAACATCTTCTCCACTTACTTTCAGGATCACCTCTTTGTATCCACCAGCAGTACCCTCGGTTACATCTACTGTTTCTACTTTCCATCCCTTTTGTTCAAAGAAACGGCTATACATTCTATATAAGTCGCCGGCAAACAAAGCTGCTTCATCACCACCTGTACCACCTCTAATCTCAAACACCGCATTCTTTGCATCCTCAGGATCCACAGGAATAAGCATCAAACGAACTTTCTCTTCTAATTCTTCCTGTTGTACCAGTAACAAGTCAAGCTCTTCTTTAGCCATCTCACGCATCTCAGGATCTTTCTCTGTACTCAAGATCTCTTTATTTGCCTCGATGTTGCTCATTACATTCTTGTAGACTTTATACTCTTCTACAATTTTACCTAAATCTTTATACTCTTTATTTAAAGCTGCAAAACGCTTCATATCCTGCATGGTATCAGGATTACTTAACTGCTCCTCAACATCTTCCCAACGCAGTTTAATTGCTTCTAATTTCTCTAACATATTCTTTTATTTCAGAAACTTTATAATTGTACCGTTAGCAACAAATAACACAACCTGTTTGTTAACAGCATCTTTTATCCAGATAACGATTTTTTATTCGGGCAGCAAAAATACGGCTTTTTCAGTTAACGACACTATAAATTTTTATCAGGAAAATATTTAAGGCTCAGCACATCGCCATCAAAAACCGCATATGAATTATAGGTAATCCATTCGCCCAGGTTCACATACTTAGTTCCGCCACCTAAATCCAAATCTAAAGGCAAGTGTCTATGCCCAAAAACAAAAAAATCATAGTGCTGTTTTACCATTTGCTCTTTAGCATATATGGCCAGCCATTCATTTTCAATGCCTTCAAAAACTTCCACTTTGCTACTGGCTGCCCTGCTGCTTCTAGACCAACCGTTTGCTATTCCCATTCCAATTCTTGGTGGAACCATTGAAAAGAGCCAGCGGCACACCGGATTTCTAAAGATTTTTCTCAGCATCTTATATTTCCTGTCGCCAGGTCCTAATCCGTCACCATGATGTAAAAAGAACGTTTTCCCATTTCTTTCAATTACAAGTTCGTCACTTATAATTTCAATCCCCATTTCCTTTGTGAAATAGTCGTTAACCCACATATCATGGTTGCCCTTAAAAAAATAGATCTTAATCCCTGCGTCTGTCATAGCCGCCAGCTTTCCCTGCAGGCGAATAAACCCTTTAGGTACTACAGTACTATATTCAAACCAGAAATCAAAAACATCTYCCATCAGGAAAAGTTCACTACATGTGGGCTCAATGGCGTTTAACCAACGAAGAATGCGATCTTCCCGCTTACGACTTTCAAAAAAATCCGGAGAGCCTAAATGAAAATCAGAGGCAAAATATATGTTCTTATTCATCAATAAAACAAAGATAAGTAAAATATTAGCTCAGTTTGTTGTCATAAGTTCTACGGAGTATCTAGATTATTTATAAATAGCATCGATATTATAACAAAAGTTTGTAAATTCGCACAAATTTTAAACACATGATTTCTACTGATATAGCCATAATTGGCGCCGGACCCGTAGGTTTATTTGCAATTTTTGAAGCAGGACTATTAAAAATGCGCTGCCATTTAATTGATTATTTACCGCAGGTGGGTGGCCAATTGTCTGAAATATATCCTAAAAAACCTATATACGACATCCCGGGCTACCCAACAGTATTGGCTCAGGAGCTTATAGATAACCTGATGGAGCAGGGAAAACCTTTCCACCCTGGTTTCACTTTAGGCGAGCGTATAGAAGGCTTAGAGAAACGTGGAGAAGGTGATTTTGTACTTACTACAAACATGGGTACTATTATAGAATCTAAAGTTGTGGTAATTGCGGGAGGTTTAGGTTGCTTTGAGCCTCGTAAACCGGCTGTATCTGGTTTAGAACAATTCGAAAACGGAAGAGGTGTTAACTACATGATTCTTGATCCGGAGCAATACCGTGGTCAGAAAATGGTGATTGCAGGTGGTGGTGACTCTGCCCTTGACTGGACCATATTTTTAGCCGACATCGTAGATGAATTAACTTTGGTACACCGCAGCGAAAGCTTCCGTGGCGCACCAGATTCAGTAAACAAAGTAATGGCATTAGCCGAAAGCGGCCGTATAAACCTTGTTTTAAACAGCAATCTAAATTCAGTATCTGGAAACGGAAAACTGGAAACGGTAGAGCTTATTCACAATAAGAGCCTTGAAACTACCGCAGTAGCTGCAGACCATTTAATTCCTTTATTCGGTTTAAGCCCTAAGTTAGGCCCTATTGAGCAATGGAACTTAAACATCAACAAAAGCGCTATAGAAGTTAATACCGACGATTATTCAACAAACATACCAGGCATTTATGCTATTGGTGATATCAATACTTACACTAACAAATTAAAACTGATCCTTTGTGGATTTCACGAAGCTGCTTTGATGAGCCATAGTGCATACCAATACATGAACCCAGGTGTTAAATACACCATGAAATACACCACTGTAAACGGCGTATCAGAATTTTAAGCATGGAAGACAATAACATTACCCTACACGTACAAAACCCTGATGGCAGCTTAACTACTCTTGAAGCCCCAGTAGATATGGGATTAAGCTTAATGGAGTACCTTAAAGCATGCGAATATGATATTCTTGCAACCTGCGGCGGAATGGCCTTATGTGCTACCTGCTGTGTAGATGTACTTGAAGGAGAGGAAAAGCTGAATGAAATGACAGATGACGAGTATGCAATGCTTGATACTTTACCAGATGTACTTCCAAATTCAAGACTTGCCTGCCAGCTTCAGCTAAATCCTGCTATGGATGGTTTAGTTGTTAAACTACATCACGCTGAATAAAAAAGGTCTTTAGTTTTCTGCTGTTGTTATTGCTGCAATCGTTTTGGTGGGGCTGCCTATAGTTTTATATTCACCCTCACCTTTTAATACCGCTAGCATTTTAGTGGAACTACCCAAAAGCGCCTTAGCTGCCTGAAGCTCCTTGTCGTATTGGAATGCCTGAATAACCTTTCCCTTCTCGTAATAATAACGGCTTACGATCTGTGTTTCTAAAACACGTTTTATTTCGGCTTTATAAGTGATAAGATCTGTTTTCTTAGCACCAAGCATCTTATCCTTTAAATCATCCAGATCTACCTTAACAACGCCCAATTTATTCTCTTTTTCTGCCTCATCTCGCAAATCAGACAATAAACGTTCAGTACGTGAAGCATACGAATAATCTTTACCCGCTAATGAGGCTACAAATTGATTGTAATCGTTATCTGTCAATTGAAAGTTACCAGCAGGAGCAATAGTTTTATTTTTCTTTTTATAATCATTAGCATAATCAAAAAACAGATTCTTGCTCATAATTGACATGGTAATAGGGCTTGGTCTGCTCGAGTTCACTACCACATCCGGATATACTCCGTTTCCATCATAAACGCTTCTGCCTGCACTGGTATTAAATTTATGAGATAACGAATCTGCAAACTTCAGTGTTTTCCCGTTTGCATCTTTATGCGCATAATCAAGCGCCTGAATACAGCGACCAGATGGCGTATAGTACTTAGCCACCGTAACCTTAACCAGGCTATTGTAAGGCAAATTAAAGGTTTGTTGTACCAACCCTTTACCAAAGCTTCGCTGGCCAACAATAATTGCTCTGTCGAGATCCTGCAATGATCCTGCAACAATCTCTGAAGCAGAAGCTGAGGAACCACCAACAAGCACTACCAATGGCATCTTCAGCAATAAAGGCTCAGTCATTGTTTTATAAACAATGGTTTTTTGCGGATTCCTACCCTTTTGGGTTACCACCAACACATCTCTGTTTACAAAAAGGTTAACTATTTTAACGGCTTCCTGTAAAATACCTCCACCGTTGTATCTTAAGTCAAGGATCATTCCCTTTGGCTGCTGCTTATTCAGGGCAATTGCGGCGTCCTTTACCTCCTGAGCAGAATTTTCAAGAAACTTATCTAAACGGATGTAGGCAATATTATCTTCCGTCATACCCGAATAAGGCACATTAGGTTGCTTAATCTCATCACGCACCAGCTTCTTAGTGATTACAGAACCGTCTCTTATAATCAACATATCTACTGTAGACCCTTTGGGGCCACGTAACAATTGGCTTATCTGATTACGGTCTTTCCCCTTTACCTCATTGCCATTTATCTTTACCAACTGATCTCCTGGCTTTACATCCTGCTTATCTGCCGGATATCCTTCAACCACTTCATTTACAAACAACTTACCTTCAATAGAAACCGTGCTGGCACCAATACCACCGTATTGCGTACTCACATACTTTAATTTATAATCTTCAATTTCAGATTCCGGGATGTATTCAGTGTAAGGATCAAGATTCTCCAACATCGCATCGATGCTGTTTCGCATAAGGTCAGATGGATTGGTTTCCTCTACATAATTGATGTTAATCTCTTTATATAAAGACGCAAAGATGTCCAGATTTTTAGATACCTGAAACAAGTCCTCTTTAAAAGACCATGTTAAAGAAGCGAAAGCTATAAGCGCAAAAACGGCAGCTAGTTTATATTGTTTCATCGTTCACCAATCTGTTTAATGGTAAACTTACAAATAAAAACACTCCAAAAAAATCCAAAAGTTAAAGTCTGTTCCCGTCAGGATCAGCCAGGGCCTTTTTTATGGTAAATTCAACATATTCTCTGTCTCTTTTAACCAAATCCATAAGCTGCTGTACAAGTTGATCTTCCTGTCCCGGAGCAAAAGAAAGATTCACTTGCGCCAAATCACGATATTTTCTTAAAAATTTAATTTTAACCTTTTGCCAGGTTTCAGGAGTAAGAGTAAAACTTGCCATAAATAAATACTTTAGCGCAAAAGTATGAAAATAAGAGATATCTCTGCAATAAAAAATCCCCGGTCATACAACCGGGGACTAACGAGAGATTACATTATTGGATTTTAAGAGTCAGTGTAGCTTTTTTAGTAAGGGTATTCTTATTAACCACCTCTATTTCCATAACCACAGAAGTGCCTTTTGCCAAATCACCAGGAACCTGATAACCAAGCAATAAAGAGTCTGTCCGACTAACTGAAGAATACGCTTTTTGATAAGGAGTTGTCGAAACAAGTGCCTGAGCATTTGCACCTACAGTTGATCTTAAATTGATTTTATCAATTGGATCATCAGACCAATATCTCAGGTCCAACTGTACATTAGTTCCTGCCGCTACATTGGTAGTTTGCGGAGGCTTAACCGTAAATCCTGCCACAACAGGTACCTTTCCAATAATTGTAATATTATCTTTTAGCCATTGGTCCGGATCATTCTTCTTGCATGCCGAAAACACGATCATGGCAGTAAAAGCAGCTATAAAGAGTTTTGATATTTTATTTTTCATATTCTTCAATATTAATTAAACAACCATAATTTCACAGCCTGATTGGCCACCTGAGGAACATTTGGATTTCTGCCCGGCTCATTATCTGCATATTTTGCACGCTGTACATAGCTTGTGCCCAATAAATTTTTAAATGGCGGAACTAAACCAGGATATATGGTATTACTATATTGATATCTTCTCATATCTGTCCAGGTTTCCATTTGCAGGAATAGCGCAATGTACTTTTGCAACATCACATCAGTAAGCGTTAAATTAGCAGAGCCTTTGCTGATAAGCGGATCATTAACATATTTATTAATATCATCTGTTCCTACCCCCAACTTCTGCATGTTCCCTTTAATTCCGTTTAAATATGCAGTATAGGCTCCCTCTTTGTTGGTAGCAAATAATGCTTCGGCCCTAATAAACTGAACCTCGGCATATGTCAATATAGTCACAGGCGATGTTCTTGCTCCGTAAAAGGTTTTTTCAGTGATATCACTATTTGCCAAACTAGCCCCTTGCTGGGTGCTCAAGGCACCAACCGGTCTGCCGATATAGGTGGCTGCACCAGCATTATCAAACAATTTCGGCAACCTTGGATCAATAAGTGCGTTAAAATACCCCGTTCCATTCATTAAGTTAACCATAAAATAAGAAGGGCGATGCTGTTTTGAGGCAATGGCTGGCTGACCAAGATTGGTATACCAAGGACTAGGCTTATCCTGAGTATATTTCACTTGCAAATCGGCTGCTCCGGTAACATCATCAATGGCCAGTGCAGCATCATCAGCCGCTTTAAGCGCATTAGATGGGTCTTTAGTTGATAAATTGATGTAATATCTGGCTCTTGCACCATAGGCTGCCTTTTTCCAGCTGGCAATTACACCTTTAAAAGCCAGATCAGTAGCGCCAACCTGTAATGCTGTATTTGTTGGCACAGGCTTATTTAAATCGGCTATTGCTCCGTCTAAAAGCTCTTTTAATGATACAGTGTATATATCTTGTTGCTTATCATAAGTCGGGCTAGGAACCGAAGGCCCTTTAAAAGCTTCTTTGTATGGCAAATCGCCCCATAAATCTGTACACTGCATTAAATTTAAAGCAAGTAATAGCTTTCCAATACCCGCATACTGAGGAGCTCCAGATACTTCCGATCTTTGGATAAGATCCTTTAAATTAGGCATTGCATCCCTATAGGCCGATTCCCATATGTTATCAAAACCATACGGATTATACGAATCTATATTTGCCTCGTATGCATTAAATCCGGCAAGGTATTGCGGATAGGCATTACCATATTGACCTGCGTTAAAAAACGAAGTTGCCGTAAATTGAATTGTTGAGGCCAGCAAGCCCGAAATGGTTGCCTGCTCTGGCGTCAGTCTCGATGGATCATCATTAATGTCCAGCTGTTTCTTACATGCTCCAAATATTACAGAAGCAGTAAGTAGTGCGACAAAAACTTTAAAACTTATATTTTTCATAACTGAATCTTAGAAATTAACATTTAAACCAAGAAATATACTTCTGGTAGTTGGCACACCAGTACCCACATATCCAACAGAATTTGAACCTGCTCCATAAGCACTTGCTTCAGGATCAAACCCAATAAAAGGAGTGCTTAACCACAAGTTATTTGCCGTTGCAGAAATTGATGCCGACTTAATAAAACTTTTGTTCAGCCAGCTTTTTGGCAATTCGTACGACAAGGACACATTCTGCAGCCTAATCCATGAAGCATCCTGGAATCCATTATTTTCAGGTGCCAGTTTATAAGGGAAACTGTTCGCATAAAAAAGCTGATCGATAACCACTTGCTTATCATTTGGAGCATATATAGGAGCTTCTGGTGTTCCTATGTTTTTCACTCCTTTAAATATTACCTGTGTATCTCTGATTTGTGTTTCGGCACCTATACCAGTAGAAAATCTTTGTGTTTTAGGAATATCAAATACATCGCCACCTCTTCTAAAGTTGAACATGAACGAGAAGGTTATCCCTTTATATGCTAAAGTACTTCCTAAACCACCTGTCCAGTCCGGATAGGCATTACCAATCAGGTAGTTATTAGATAACGGCTGAGGAATAATCGGATATCCATCAGCACCAATAACCAGCTGTCCGTTATATTCACTATTCTGATCTGTAACACGGGTATATGGCCATCCGTACCAATCGCCCGGTCTTCCGCCTGTTTTTATGATTTGTTTTACCCACGGACTTTCTGGGTTGAACTGGATTTCATTTACTCCCGGAGGCATAGAAAGCACCCTTCCTTTTGTGCGCGACCAATTTGCACTTACATCCCATTTAAAGTCATCACTTTTAACAACGGTTGCAGTTAACAGGAACTCTAAAGATTTATTTCTGATCTTTCCGGCATTGGTTACAAAAATATCATAGCCTGATGCGTAACTAATAGGAACAGGTACAATCTGGTCAATACTGTTCAGAATCGCATAGTTTGCATCTAAAGTTAAGCGACTTTTAAAGAAATGAAATTCACCCCCTACCTCTAGTCCTTTTGTTCTTTCAGGACGTAAAGATTCAGAGCCTATCTTAATATCACGTCTTACACCGCTTACGCCATCAAATGCAGCCAATGTAGAGTAATATTCACCAATCTGATAAGGATCAGCATCTTTACCCACTTCAGCATACGAAAGCCTTAACTTACCGAAGTTAAATATGTCGTTCTCCTGTAAGCCCAAAGTCTCGGTAAATACATACGATAAGCTGGTCGAAGGATAAAAGAATGAGCGGTTACTCTGCGGTAAGGTAGATGACCAGTCATTTCTTCCTGTTACACTTAAGAAAACAGTATTGTCGTAACTCACATTTAAATCACCAAAAATACCGATGATATTCTTTTTACCCGGATAGGTTAAAGTAGTATATACGTTGTAGTTATTAATACTCTCTACATTAGGAACAACCGCCTGAGCGCCATTAAGAGATAAGTTGGTTCTGTTAATATGGGTATATGAATGACCTAATAAGAAATTCACAAACCATTTCTMGCCAAACTGCTTGCTTGCCCTGGCATAGAAATTAGAGTTCACCTCGCTATAGCTAATCCGTTGCTCGGTCATAGACCCCAGCGTACTGATCAGCAATCCTTTTTCATTATAAATCTGTCTGAAATCGGTGTAGTTGTCAATACMGGCTTTGTAGTTAAAGGTTAACCAGTCGTTTGCTTTAAACTCTGCGCCCAAATTTCCTATTACCCTGTTTACATTATCCTTTAAAAAAGCATTTTCAGTAAAATAGAACGGATTTTGAATAGAGGCATTATACGTTTTTTCAGTTCCATCCGGATTTAGGTAGTCTGCAGGGTTAACTGTATTGGTATGACGCATCAAATAAAATATTGTACCCGAGGTGATACCGGTACGAGGATTTTTACCACCGGAATTAATATAATTTGCAGATCCTTCAAATTTGAATTTTTCCGAGGCCTTTAATGTCCCCGAAAGTCTGATGGATGTTTTGCCGTAATCAGAATTCGGCACAACTCCCTTTTGTTCTGAGTTCGAAATTGAAGTAAAATAAGTAGCATTATCATTTCCTCCGCTAAAAGTAAAGGAATTCTGTGTCTGATGCCCTGTTTTAAAGAACACATCGTAAGGGTTATAAACGGGTATACCGCTTTCAATTTTAGGCCCCCAGCTATTTACACTCGGCACATATGCTCCACCGTTACCATTACCATAGGTTGTTTGTATTGGAGGTGTTTTTGTTACGTCGTCGAAACTAACGGAACTTTTAAAATTAAAGCTAGGTTTACCAGACTTACCTGATTTAGTAGTAATGATGATGGCACCGTTGGCAGCCCTTAAACCATACAATACAGAGGCAGCTGGTCCCTTAAGGATGGTCATTGTTTCAATATCCTCTGGGTTTATATCACCGGCACGGTTAGGGTTTTGAAAGTTATCACTGTTGATACCAATTAGATCAGTACTGTTGGAAATAGGAATACCATCTACAACAAACAATGGCTGATTATCGGCCGAAGGATTCAAAGAGTTAATCCCTCTGATCTGAACTCTTGTACCTGAACCTGCAGCCCCACCGGAGCTTGTAATTTGAACACCGGATGCTTTCCCCTTTAACGCATTTAACACGTTAGACTGGTTGGTATTTGTAATATCCGCTGCTTTAATGTCCTGAGTTGCGTACCCTAAGGATCTTTTTTGTTGTTTAATACCAAGGGCGGTAACCACAACCTCACTTAGTGCTTTTGAGTCTGGAACCATGGCAACATCTAGTGTTGTTGTGCTGCCCACTGTTTTTTCTTGCGTAATCATACTCACATAAGAAAAAACCAACACATCATTTTCGTTGGCTTTAATACTGTACCCCCCGTTATTAGCGGTTTGAACAACAGTAGACGTTCCTTTTATTTTTACGGAAACGCCCGGGATGGGAAGCCCATCTTCAGTTGAGGTGACTTTACCTGTAATCGTTTTTTGCTGGGCAAATGTTTGGGAAATTAGCAAAAAACCAACTGTAATAAACAGAAGTAGTTTTTTTTTCATGAACGATAGTTTGGTTAATAAATTTAAGTTCTCGTTTGGCTATTTGCGGGGAAATACGGTTTTTCAAAACACGCAATTACACGCAAAAAATCAAACCTCTAGTAAATATCATAAATGTTTTTCATTTATTTACAAAATAAACAACTATTTCATTCTTGTTACACAAATCAATATTGCACAAACCTGCATAAACCCGCATTAAATTATTAATCGTTTTTTATTACTTTAGTCAAAAAATTAAACAGATGTTGAAAAAAGAAAGACATGATTTTGTAATGAGGCAAATCAATTTACACAATCGCGTTCTTACCTCAGACCTTGTTCAGTTGTTGAATGTTTCTGAGGATACCATCAGGCGCGACCTCCAGGAATTGTCGGACAACAACAAGCTGTTCAAGGTTCATGGTGGCGCATTGTCAAAATCTTACCAATCTTCTTTTGATGATAGTTCTGTGTATGCCAAGGATGCTAAAATCAGTATCGCCAAAAAAGCCATTTCACTTATAAAAGATGGCATGGTTGTTTTAACTGGAGGAGGAACTACCATAATTGAAGTGGCCAAGCTTCTTCCAGAGAATTTACACGCCACTTTTTTTACCATTAGCCCATTTGTAGCTATTGAACTGGCCAAATATGCAAAGATAGAGGTAATTCTTATCGGAGGTCTGTTCTCTAAGAATTCGCAGGTAACTTACGGCGGACATGTGATAAATCAGTTATCAGAAATCAGTGCTGATCTTTGTTTGCTTGGAACAAGCGCGCTTCATCCAACCGATGGCTTAACAGATACCGACTGGGAAATTAATCAGCTTAAAAAAACGATGCTTAACTTTTCAAAAAGAACGGCAGTACTTTGCATCTCCGAAAAGCTAGACATATCATTAAGACTTAAAGTAGCTGCCCTGGAAAATATCGACTATTTAGTTACTGAGCTCCCTGCAGACGATGTAACCTTAAATGCCTACCATCGTAAAAACCTGCAGATTCTTTAAAAAGGTAAACAGATTTTACCCATACAAATTGATGGAACACCTGCCCTATCGCCAAAATTGATGGCAGTGCCCGTTAATGTTTCATTAGCCAATACGGCAAACAGAACAGCTTCTTTAGCATCCGGATTTATTTGCAGGTCTTCTGTGGTATAAAACCTGGCATTGGGCAACCCTTCTTTAAGTTGCTTTACAAGCAAGGGGTTATGCATACCACCCCCACTCATATATATCGATGGTTTTTGGTTGTCGCCAAAGCACTTTTCGATGGCATCAACAATAACCTGGGCGGTAAAACTGCATAGGGTTGTCATTATGTCTTCATTGTTAAGGCTACTCGTTTTTGATCGCTCCTGTGCAGCCTTTAAATACTTCAGATTAAACAATTCCGGCCCTGTTGTTTTGGGAAACTGTGCAGTTAAAAAATCTGACTGCATCAATTCCTTAAGCAATGCAGCGCTTACCACACCCGCTTTAGCTATTGTAGCGTTTTGATCAAAATATAGTCCTTCGTAGTGGTGCTGAACAAATTGGTCCATTAAAGTATTCCCTGGGCCAACATCTGTAGAAAACACTTTTGCCGCATCATTATCACCTGGTAAATACGTAAAATTGGCTATCCCTCCTATATTCAGCATCACCCGATCTTCTCCCTTTTCAGAAAACAGCAGATAATCGCCATATACGGCAAGGGGGGCGCCTTCACCTCCCGCTGCAATATGCTTTTGTCTAAAATCACATATGGTAACGACACCTGTTTTCACCGCAATATGATCCCCATCGCCTATCTGCAAAGTGCCATTTGGATAATCAGACAATTTATGCAAAGAGGCAGGTGCATGAAAAATAGTTTGTCCGTGACTTGCAATTAGATCAACGTCCTCAGGCTTTAATCCCCACGATTCAATAACCTTTAAAATCATCTCGGCATGGATTAATCCTATTTTTTCATTCATTAGGCAAACCATTTGCAGATCGGCATCTTTTCTGGAAAATATAGCTTTCACCTCTGCTTTAAAAGCATTAGAATAAGGAACCGTTTTAAAATTCTTAACCTTAACCTTTGTTGCTGCACCGCTTCCGCTAATATTGCAAAGGGCAATATCCAATCCATCAAGTGAAGTACCCGACATTAATCCGATTATTAATCTTTCCTTTTTCTCAATGGTATGAAAAAGTCTGGCCCAGTTGGTATTCATAGTTAGAATTTTGCATCTGCAAGATATTAAATCCTCACATGATTTACACTTCATTCACAATTTCTTCACAAAAAGGTACCTGTTTGTGGGTTTGCTATGAACAAGCTCCGAACAATCCTCGAAGAAACTCCAAATCAATTAAAAAAAAATTTCAGGCTTGCTATTTTCAAAAACACCGTTTACTCAACATCTCAATCGATTGTGTAAAATACAATCCGTAATACCAACCGGTTAATGACCTGAATTTAGCCTTTTTACCAAATTAAAATTCTTGTTATACCCAATAGAGTCGCTATATTTACTGCTCCGTACAAACTTTAAGAACAAAAATAAATGGCAAGATTAAATCTTCTGGAAGAAACGCGTTTTGAAAAATTACCCGTTTCTGTCTTTGAAAACCCTAAGGCCGCATCACTTAGCGTGGCTAAACGTATCGGGGATCTGATTAAAGAAAAACAAAAGAATAACACTCAGGCTGTTTTAGGTTTAGCTACTGGAGCTACACCTATTGCAGTGTATGCAGAATTAGTAAGAATGCATAAAGAAGAGGGTTTAAGCTTTAAAAACGTGATCACGTTTAACCTGGATGAGTATTATCCGATGCAGCCAGACGCTGCTCAAAGCTATGTTTCTTTTATGAACGAGCATTTGTTTGATCACATCGACATCGACAAAAACAATGTTAACATCCCTGATGGAACATTGAGTCTAGAAGAAATTCCTGCTTTTTGCCTTGCCTATGAAAAAAAGATTGGAGATCTGGGAGGTTTAGACATCCAGATATTGGGTATTGGACGTACCGGTCACATTGGTTTCAATGAGCCGGGTTCTGCGCCAAATTCCGGTACTCGTTTGGTAACTCTTGATGACCTTACAAGACGTGATGCTGCAAGAGATTTTGGTGGTAAATCTTTTGTGCCTACAAAAGCAATTACCATGGGTATTGGTACTATATTCAAAGCCCGCGAAATTATTTTGATGGCATGGAACAGAAAAAAAGCTTCCATCATTAAAAAAGCTGTTGAAGGCGAAATTTCAAGTGACGTTCCTGCTACCTACCTACAGCTTTCTGAGCATGTTGAGTTCATTTTGGATCAGGACGCAGCTTCTTTATTAACCCGTTTTGATACGCCTTGGTTGGTAAAAGATTGCGTTTGGGATGAAAAACTAACCAGAAAAGCAGTAATCTGGCTGGCAAATCATTTAGGTAAACCTGTTCTTAAACTTACCGAGGATGACTACAATAACAATGGCATGGCTCAGTTGGCTATCGACAGAGGCCCTGTTTACAACATCAACATAGACATCTTTAATAAATTACAACACACTATTACCGGATGGCCGGGCGGCAAACCTAATGCTGACGACTCGCAAAGACCGGAAAGAGCTGAACCTGCTAAAAAGCGTTCAATTATTTTCTCTCCGCACCCTGATGATGACGTAATTTCAATGGGTGGTACTTTTATCCGTTTGGTAGATCAGAAACATGATGTACACGTAGCTTACCAAACTTCAGGTAATACTGCAGTATGGGATGATGATGCACTTCGTTTTGTTGAATTTAGCATTGATTTTTCTGAAAAAATGGGTCTTGGTAAAGACGAGTTAAAAGGATTGTACAACAACATGCGCGATTTTATGGAGAAAAAACAACCAAATCAGGTTGATACTCCAGAAATTCAAACGGTAAAAGGCTTGATCAGAAAAGGAGAGGCTATTGCAGGTGCACGTTACTGCGGACTTGAAGATGATCATATTCATTTCATGGCGCTTCCTTTTTACGAAAGCGGAAAAAACAATAAAAACCCTGTTACCGATCTGGATATTCAATTAACAATGGACCTTTTGCAAAAGGTTAAACCAGAGCAAGTATTTGCTGCCGGAGATTTTGAAGATCCACATGGAACTCACATCGTTTGCTTCAATATCATTTTAGAAGCGTTAAAGCGTTTAGCAAAAACTGAAAGCTGGGTTAAAGATTGCTGGTTATGGATGTACCGTGGTGCATGGCAGGAATTTGAAACTCATGAAATTGAAATGGCTGTTCCGCTTAGTCCACAAGAGGTGGAAAGAAAGAAATTCGCTATTTTCAAACACCAGTCGCAAAAAGACAGAGCTGTTTTCCCTGGTGATGATGCCAGAGAATTCTGGAAAAGAGCTGAGGACAGAAACAGAGAAACTGCCCAGGCTTATGACAATTTGGGATTAGCAAACTACGAGGCGATGGAAGCCTTTGTACGCTATAAATTTTAATTATATTTATAATCGCTATTGTGTTTACGCAATAGCGATTATTTTGTAATTAATTCCCCATTCATGACTTCTATTTCAGCCAATACTGATACTCCGGCAAGACTATTATCCCTTGATTTTTTTAGAGGCGCCACGGTAGCGGCTATGATACTTGTAAATAATCCCGGAGATTGGGGTAATATTTACGCTCCTCTTGAACACGCAGAATGGAATGGCTGCACGCCTACAGATCTAATTTTTCCTTTCTTTCTATTTATTGTTGGTGTTTCAATTGCTTACGCGATGGGAAGCAAAAAAACTGATCCTGCAACACATAACAAAACCATTTTAAAAGCACTTAAAAGAGCGTTTATCCTATTTGGCTTAGGATTATTCCTATCCTTATTTCCCAAGGTATTTACTGATCCTATAGGTGCCTTTCAGCATGTACGCATTCCCGGGGTGCTACAGCGGATCGCAGTAGTATTCTTTATTTCGTCCATTATATTTCTTAAAAATTCCGAAAAAAACATCTTCAGGATATTAATTGCCTTGTTAGCTGTTTACTGGGCATTAATGACATTTGTACCTGTTCCCGGCGTTGGATATGCTAATCTTGAAAAAGAAACCAATCTTGGTGCATGGATAGACAGGGGCATACTAACTGAGGCCCATCTATGGAAATCAGCCAAGACCTGGGATCCGGAAGGCATCTTTAGTACCATTCCGGCAATTGCAACAGGCTTATTCGGGATTCTGGTTGGCGTTTACCTAAAACGTAAAGATATTGATGCCGCTTCTAAAATAGCCTGGCTATTTACTACCGGTTGTGCCGCCGTAGTTTTAGGTTTATTATGGGATTTACAATTTCCAATTAATAAATCATTATGGACTAGTTCCTTTGTTTTGTACACTGGCGGGTTAGCAACGGTGATACTTGCCCTTAGTTATTGGATAATAGATGTTCACCAATACAATCGCTTTACCAAACCTTTTGTGGTATACGGCGTAAATGCAATTACAGTATTTTTTTTATCGGGGTTGATACCACGTATATTGGGTATGATCCATGTAAAAAACAGCGCCGGCACCGAAGTAACCTTACAAGCTTGGCTTTACTCAGGTTTCTCTTCCTATTTCTCTCCAATTAATGCATCACTAGCCTGGGCAATTGCCTTCATATTGTTCTGGCTGATAATTCTTTGGGCGATGTATAATAAAAAAATTATTATAAAAGTTTAAATTTAGCCCATTAACTATTTTTCATGAAAAGAACAATCAACACTCTCGTATGTGGGCTTGCCGCGTTTGTGGCATTTAATACTCCCGTACTTGCGCAAAAAAAACCTTCAGCTGTAAAAAAGACGGTATCAGCAGCTGCAAAAAAAAACAATGATACTTTGATCCCCAACGACCCTAATGTTAAAATTGGGAAACTGGCGAATGGTTTAACTTACTACATCAGAAAGAATGTAGAACCTAAAAACAGGGCTGAATTATATTTGGCAACCCGAATAGGTTCGTTAATGGAAGAAGATGATCAGCAAGGATTAGCCCATTTTACGGAACACATGGCCTTTAATGGCACAAAAGATTTCCCTAAAAACGACATCATCAATTACCTTCAAAAAGCAGGTGTCCGTTTTGGTGCCGACTTAAATGCCTACACCGGCTTTGAGCAAACGGTTTATCAATTACCTATCCCAACTGATAGCACCCTGGTATTTAAAACAGGTTTTAAGATCCTGGCTAACTGGGCAGGGAAAGTGGTTATGGAGGGTGAAGAGATTGATAAAGAACGCGGTGTGATAATCGAAGAAGATCGCCAGCGCGGAAAAAATGCTCAGGAACGTATGAGCAAACAGTTACTTCCCCTATTACTAAAGGGCTCGCGTTATGAAAACCGCCTGCCTATTGGAAAGATCGATATTTTAAAATCATTTTCTCACGACAGGATCAGAAGCTTTTACAAGGATTGGTACAGACCAAATTTACAAGCTGTGATAGCTGTTGGTGATTTTGATGTAAATGAAGTTGAGCAGTTAATTAAGGCAAACTTCTCTGACCTAACTAATCCGGCAAATCCTAGACCTCGCTTAAATTATGATTTACCCGACAACAAAGAACCGCTTGTTAAAGTTATTACGGATCCTGAGCAGCCTTATGATGTTGCCATCATCATGTATAAATTACGTGGAAATGCTACAAAAACCACTGCCGATTTTAAAAAGAGAATCATGTATTCTATGGTGAATAGCATGCTGGGTGCAAGATTTGAAGAGATTCTGCAAAAAGAGAACGCTCCTTTTATTTTTGGACAAAGCTCATTCGGACCATATCAAGGTGGCCTGGTTTCGGGTATTAATGCTTTTCAAACTGTAGTTGCAGCTAAGTCGGGCGAGCAGTTGGAAAAAGCTTTTGCTGGAGCACTTGCTGAAAATGAGCGGATGAGCAAATTTGGTTTTGTACAATCTGAATTGGATGTTACCAAGAAAAACATTCTTGCAGGCAACGAAAAACAATACAAGGAAAAGGATAAAACAGCATCATCAAACTTTGTACAGCAGTACCTGAATAATTTCCTTAAAGGAAGCACCATTCCTTCTATTGATTATACTTACGCAGAAACCCAGAAAGCGGTTGCTAATATTACCCTTGAGGAGATAAATGCGCTGGTAAAAACGCTTACACCAAAAGAGAATCAGATTATTGTTGTTCAAGCTCCTGAAAAGGACAAAGCTATTCTGCCAACAGAAGCGCAATTGGTGGCCGCTGTAAAAAATGCTGGTGCCGGGGTTACTGCATATGTCGATAATTCGTTAAACAAGCCTCTGTTGGAGAAAAATCCGGTTGCAGGCAAAATTGTTGGTGAAAAGAAGATTGATGCCGTAGGCGTTACCGAATTAACATTGAGCAACGGAATTAAGGTGCTTTTAAAACCTACTGACTTTAAAAATGACCAGGTCATCTTCAGTTCATTCTCTAAAGGAGGAATGTCTGTAGTTAATGATGAGGATCTTGAATCGGCACAGATGGTAAGTCTGATTGCCCAAAGTGGGGTTGGCGAGTTTAATCCGACACAATTATCAAAACTGCTAGCTGGCAACACTGGCCGTGCTGGTGCTTATGTTGATGACCTCTATCAAGGCTTTAGCGGAAGTTCTTCTCCAAAAGATATTGAAACAGCTTTTCAAATGATTTATGCTTACGCGACCAATCCGAGAAAAGATAGTGAGATATTTAACAAGAACATCTCTGATTATAAAGTAGTACTGAGCAATAAAAATGCAAACCCTAATAGTGTTTTTAGCGATACTGTTCAGGCGGTGTTATCGTCGTACAACAAGCGTGCTATGCCTACTAATCTACAAGATTTGGACAAAGTTTCGCTAGACAAAGCTTTTGACTTTTATAAGGATCGCTTTGCCGATGCCAGTGAACAAACGTTCATTATTGTGGGTGCATTTGACATTAACACCATCAAGCCGTTTATTGAAACCTATATTGCCAGCCTACCTGCTCTGAATAAAAAACAAGATTTTATCGACCGCGGAGTTAGGGCACCGAAAGGAAAGATCAGTAAAACCGTTTATAAAGGTTTGGAAGATAAGGCTGCTGTGGAGTTATACATTCATGGAGATTATACCTTTAATGCAGATAACAATATTCAATTAGATGCGTTAAAAGGCGCTTTAGAAATAAAGATATTAGAACGTTTACGCGAAAAGGAAAGTGGTGTTTATAGTCCGCAGGTTGGCTTAAGTCTTGAAAAGTATCCTGCCGGTCATTATTACTTTAATATTTCATTTAGCTGCGCTCCTGCTAATGTAGAAAAGCTTATTACAGCAGCGCTTGATGAAGTAAATAAGATTAAAGCCAGCGGTGCTTCTGCAGATGATATCACCAAATTCAAATCAGAAGAACAGCGTCAGTTTGAGCTTAATTTACGTAACAACAATTATTGGTTAAGCTACCTTAGCAGCCGTTTAAAAAACGGAGAAAACTTAGATCAGCTATTGGGTGAAAAGCAAAGACTAAACAGTGTTTCTGTTGAAAGTACAAAAACTACTGCTCAGAAATATTTAAATGAGGATAATTACATCCGCTTAGTTTTGTTACCACAACAAAAATAGAGCTGTTATTTAAGCAAGAAGGGGGTGGCTCAAGAGATCTCTCCTATCGTCGAGATGACGACTGCCCCCTTCTTTATTTTAATGTATTACTAGTTTGGTGCCAGGGCTTCTTTAGCCTGTATACCTACCGGCCCGCTAGGTTCACTTTCATTCTTTAACCGATCCAGTGCCGTAACCAGGTAATTATATCTTTTACCACTATCTACATCAGTATCTATAAAGGAGGTAAATTCTTCAAAACTTATTTTAAGAATATTTCTGGCATTTAATATCCCTATTTTCTCGCCTTCTTCAAAACGGTAAATCACATAACCTGATGCAGTTTCTCCGTCTTCTGCAGGAAGAGGTTTTTCCCATTTTAGGTGCACACCATCATTCAAAGCATCTGCAATAAGTTGCCGTGGTTGGTTAGGCATTACATCATCAAGCCATGGCATTTGAGGTGGAAGTGCCGGATATTTATAAAAATCGTTTTTTAAGGAATCTCCAAATGCACGTGCTACGGTAGAGAATGATTTGGAACTAAAGTAAACACTTCCCTGTACCCGATTATTTTTCCTGATGTACCTGATCTGATCAGGCATCTGCTTTGGTAATCGCCACGCGGCCTCCATTCTTTGGTTCACCAGATAGGCAGCTTGTCCTATATAAAGATGTCTGCCATAGGTATTGTTACTCCACCAATCTACTAAGGTAGCAAATGGTGCCACTCTGCGTGTAAAGCTAAAATATATCTGAGGGTTAATGTAATCTACCCAACCTTCTTTAACCCATTTTCTGGAGTCGGCAAAAAGCTCTGCATAATTAGACAATCCGCTGGTTTCAGATCCCAGTGTATCTTCAGACTTGTTTCTCCAGATTCCGAATGGACTAACTCCGAATTTAACATACTTTTTGTAGTAATGAATACTGTCGTTCAATTGTTTAATAAGTACATCAACGTTGTTTCTTCGCCAATCATTTATATCTGTAAAGCCATTGGCATATTTACTAAATGTTGCGGCATCATTTATTCGCTGCCCTTCAACTTTATATGGATAAAAGTAATCGTCGAAATGTATTCCATCCACATCGTATCCTTTTACAACATCCAGGATAACCTGCACAATATATTCTCTAACCTCTGGTATTCCAGGATCAAATTGTTTTTTACCTGCGTAAGTAAAGAAAAGCTCAGGTCTTTTTCTAGTCATATGGCTCTCGTGAACCACTGAATTAGCGCTCATTGTAGCTCTGTAAGGATTAAACCATGCATGGAGTTCCATCCCTCTTGAATGTGCTTCTTTGATTGCAAAAGCTAATGGGTCATAACCCGGGCTCGGAGCAATGCCTTGCCTACCCATCAGCCACTGGCTCCAGGGTTCCCTTGGGCTTGCATAAAATGCATCTGCAGCCGGCCTAACCTGAAGCATTATGGCATTCATACCATTCTCTTTGTGCTTCTCCAGGATGCCTATAAGCTCCTGCTTTTGCTGATCTACACTAAGACCTGGTTTAGAAGGCCAGTCTATATTGGCAACGGTTGCCACCCAAACCCCTCTAAACTCTCTTTTTGGAGCAATTTTTGATGTGTCTTGCGCAAAAAGAGATAATGGTTGTACTATGGTTAATAATAGTGCATAAAAAGTGAGTTTAAACATCCTTTCTAATTTGTGATAGTATAAAATTTAGTTTCATTTGTTGTGTTCAGAATACAGTTCAGTTCCCTAATCCTAGCAAGTAAACGATTTTTTTCAAAGTCTCATACAAATAGAATGTTTTTTTTACCAATTGTTATATTTTTATTTATGTTCGCGCCTCAACCTAATTTAGTTAAGAATTGAAGTAATGTCAGACAAGAGTGATCCAGTAAATAAAGGCGACCGCAATAAAATCTACTTTTTAGTTGTTGTTATTGTTGCCTTATTAGGTACCAACGCCTACCTTTTTATCAAAGATAAAAAGGAAAACGAACGATTTGTTACTGTTAGCACAGAGAAAGATCGTTTAAGACTGGAGGTTGAGAAAATTGAAATTGAACTTGATAAGGTAAATGCCTTGAACCTTACTTTAAGTGAAAAATTAATTAAGGAACAGKAACTTGCCCGTGGAAAGATTGCCGACCTTAAAGCAGCACTCCAGAATGGTGAGCTTACCCAGGAACAGCTCGTTGTGGCTCAAAAAGAAGTACGTGAACTACGGGAATTTGTGAAAATCTATAATGAAGACATCCTTCGTTTAAAAAAAGAAAATTCCCTTCTTAAAAGCGAGAGGGATAGTTTGAAGGCTTCTGTCAATTTTGCCAGTGAGAAGGCCAATGAACTGGAAAAAAGAAACCAGGAACTCAGTGCAAAAGTAAAGACCAGTGCCGCTTTAAAGGCTGCGAATGTGCATATTATAGCTTACAGGGTAAAAAGCAGCGGTAAAAATATTGAGGTAATAAAGGCCAGTTCAGCAAAAAAATTAAGTGTAAAGTTTGACATTGTACCTAATCCGCTTGCCCAAAAAGATTATCACAAAATCTACCTTCGTGTATTTGATCCGGCAGGTAACCTTATTGCAAACGAGAACAACATGTTTGAAGCTGATGGACAAGAGATGCAGTACAGTTCATCCACATCTATCTCCTATAATGACGACAATACCAGTTTTAATATGGATTGGATTAACCCTAATGAATTTATAAAAGGGGAGTATTCGATCATTCTATATGCAGATGGCTATACAATGGGCCGCGCAGAAATTGTTTTAAGATAAAGGGAAACTAAGGTAAAAAGTAGTACCCACCTCACCAAAAGATTTGAACTCCACAGTTCCACCCGCATTCTCTACAGCCTGTTTAACAAAAGCCAATCCTAAGCCAGTCCCTGACGATTTTGTTGTGAAATTAGGCACAAATATTTTATCCTGTAAAGAAGAATCGATACCCTTCCCATTATCCTCAACCTCAATAAATACACGTTCCTGATTATTGGAGATGTTTACCTTTATGATACATACCGTATCAATATCGGCGGCCTCAATTGCATTTTTAAACAAGTTATTAAAAGTACGCAGCACCTGATCTTTATCACCAAGCACAACAACATCCGTATTGGTATTGTTAAGGATGTAGATCTCCGCATCCTGGGTGTTTCTAAAAACGTCTCTGGCCTGCCCAATTATAGGTAACAATTGGAGTTTCTCGAGCTTGGTATCAGGCATTTTAGCAAAATTAGAGAATTCCGACGCGATAGTAGATAGACTGTCGATCTGCTCAATGAATGACTTGCTAAACCTTTCAAATTTATTTTCAAAATTAGGATCTTTTTCCTTCCACGACTTTTCGAGCAGTTGCACTCCAAGTTTTAAAGGTGTGAGTGGGTTCTTAATCTCATGGGCCACTTGTTTTGCCATCTCGCGCCATGCACTTTCCCTTTCTGAGCGGGCAAGTTTAACGGCACTTTCTTCAAGCGCAGCAATCATCTTGTTGTATTCTTTTATGAGCGATCCAATTTCATCGTGACGTGACCAGCCGATGGGCTGATTCTTTTGCCCGAGTTTTGTTTTTTTAATGCTGTCCTGAATAAATGTCAATGGGCTGGTAATTTGATTGGCTAGAAACACTGCAAGTATCCCTATAGCCACAAATACCAGGGCGTATATATTAATCAATGTATTAATGAACACGCCGATCCTGGCTTGATAGTCAGCTTCGTTCGCATAATACGGCATACCAATATAGGCTACCGTTTGATTCTGAGCATTTCTAATAGGCGCGTATGCCGATGAGTAGGTAAAACCACTTATCCTCTCTGAGGGGTTAATATAATCTGACCCTTGTAATTGATTTAAATGAAGAAATGCCTTTGATGCCATTCTTCTACTTATAATACCAAGATCATACATCTTTGGCGTCGACGTAAATATCAATAATCCATTGGTATCAAAAAGATTTAAATAGGCAGCATTTATATCAGCAAACTGGTTGAATTCGTTTACTGCTCTATCTGTGGGAGCAGGGACCCCTGTTGCCAAAATCAGTTTTTCATAAGATTGCTGCACTTTTCTCACCTTCTCCTTGATGAAATCCTGTTGTTGCCTCCGATATTCATTACGTATATAGAAATAGGTGATCCAGCCCACAATGAGTAAGGTTGCCACTACCGACAAAACAATAGAAAATTGAATCCTGGTTTTGTAAAGAATCTTGTTGGCATTAATCATTAACGAACGGTTAATATTAAACCAGCCACTCCAGCTCTCATCAATATTTTTAAGTAGCCAGATTAGCGTGTACAATGTTATGGAAAACAAAATGAACACAAGAAAGAAGAAAGATAACGTAGCGAGCTGTATGATAAACGATACGTCTTCTTTGCTGATTACAATTAATTTTGAAGGCGTAGGATAATAAATCAGGTGTGAATAATTGAGGCTATCTTTAAAAAAGCCCACAGTATTATTGCGTGTGGCAAACCCATCACTCGAAAGCTTATAGGTATAATTACCCGATTGTCCTTCTAATCTGCCATCTTTATAAAGTGCAATAGAGTATTTACTATAATTATCCTCGTTTTTAATGGATCGGTCCATTAAAATTTCGGGCAGCTGACCTTTGTAATTATAAAGCTGGGATTTTAGCTCGATAACCAGTGTTCCCAATATTTGATTCTCTTCGTAGATCGGGATAATTCCAAAATAATTTTGATACCCAAAGGTATCATTCAAACGATAAAAATAATTTGATTCAGGAACTTTTACGGAACCCGCCTTTACCAGATTTTTAAAATAACTAAGCGGTATTGTCTGTATTCCGGTAGCTGATGAATCAAGATGATTATACTCGTATAAGTTGTATTCAAACCTTGGCAGATAGCGCTCTATGTAATCCTTCTCTATGCTCTTCTTAAGTTCTATTGGGCTGTTAAAATTAGGGTCTTTAAAATAACTTAATACGACCTTATTAGCCAAAATCGTTCTTTCCAGATTTTCTATAGCACTAACCACTGTAAAATCATCAGAGGAGACCAGTTTCTGCGCCATGGCGAACCTATTTACATGCTCCTTCTCGTCAATGAACCTTAGGTATTTAACAGAAGATATAAACGCAAGGCAGAAGAACAACAATGCAAAAACTGCTATTGAAAACTTGTTGTTCCTGATATAAAAGTTCCACGAAATAATAAAAATAAATAGCGCATATGCTATGAAAAAGATACTGAACCCCGTACCTAGCTTATAAATAAGACAGGCGAAAAAGGCAGCCAGAAAGAGTATGACTCTTTCCCTATTGGTTACATTTAATTGCAGCGTTTGCTGCATGAAAATATTTGCAACAAGGTAAATATTAAACCAGACAAGGCACAAAACAATAATACTAACCCAGCTTATCCCATCAAGGTTTATAATATTGGTGATGTCAAAATTTATTTTTGAATTAATGATCAGTCCAAGGAATACCTGATCAAATAAAAATGCAAGTGCTCCAAAAATGAGCAGCAGTACAAAGTGAAAGGACAATCCACCCAATTTACTTCGCGTTAGCCACCCTGGCAGCTTATATTTATCATTATAGGTAAAAACAAACAACACCACCCATGTAATCGCTATTACGTTAAGCAAGAAATCTCCAAGAGAAGGAAGGAAAAAGCTTTCAGCATATATCTTGGGGCTAAATATGGGTAAATTAAACTGCCTGTTAAACCATCCATATTCTAAATCTGTTACCCTTATCGTTACAAAGAAAAGCAAGATCAGCACCGTTGCCGGGATTAAATTGCCTCTTTTGGCTAACCAGCCACAAAAAGAATTAAAGAACAAGCAGAAGCTAAATAGGCCCACTATCCAAAGCCAAAGCTCTATTGTACCATAGATACTTCTTGAGTAGGTTGACTTAAGTTTAACTTCGAATATGATTTTGCCATCCAGATTACTGATACCCTGTACTTCAGGATCGACAAAAGTTGCCAGGGAAAGAGAATTGTTATTGGACAAGTAACGTGAAAAATCATTCTCAAGATATTGATTCTGGATGCTGAATTGATTTTTAACTTCTATCAAAAAAACAAGGGTATAACTACCGGTAGTTTTCTTAATAACTTCGAACCAACCATTTGCAAACTGAGAAAAAGACGACCCCTCTTTAATTACCCTTATCGCGATATTTATTAATAAAATTTAATCCATACTGATCATTTAAATGATACTGCTTAGCCTTTTCAACCTGAGCAGGATCATTTAAAAAATCATAAACAAGTCGTTCATTTATGGAGAGATTCTTCTGAAGCTTTCCTGCTTCGTGGGCCAGTAACTCCTTTTTTGTTATTGAATGCTTTAGCGATAATGCTGTAACAATACAGCAAGCGCCTAATATCAATAAAAGAAATCTGATTTTACCCCCGATACTCACACTTAAATGTTATTTTAATAAAGGTATTATTACCAGGTTTAGATTGTAGTTGCAGAACTTGTTGGCATTGCTCTATTAACCTTTTTCACCAGACCTTGTAATACATTTCCCGGGCCAACTTCTACAAATTCAGTTGCTCCATCGGCAATCATCCGCTCTATAGTCTGTGTCCACTTCACGGCACCTGTTAATTGGGTGATTAAATTCGACTTAATTTTTTGAGGGTCTGTATTTGGTGTAGGATCTACATTCTGATAAATAGGACACACCGGAGGCAATATGGTCACATTTTCAATAGCCTCTTTTAATTCTATTCTTGCTGGCTCCATCAATGGAGAGTGAAATGCACCACCTACATTCAACTTTAATGCACGCTTTGCACCTGCTTCAGTTAACTTCTGACAAGCGATATCTACACCTTCAATACTTCCCGAGATAACGATCTGTCCAGGGCAGTTGTAATTTGCAGCTACTACTACCTCATCAATATCATTGCAAATATTTTCAACTACTTCATCTGCTAAACCAAGTATAGCGGCCATAGTTGACGGTTGAAGTTCACATGCTTTTTGCATTGCATTCGCCCGTGCAATAACCAGTTTCAAACCATCCTCAAATGACAATGCCGATGCGGCAACAAGCGCAGAGAATTCGCCTAGCGAGTGTCCGGCAACCATATCTGGTTTAAATCCTTCGCCTAATGTTTTGGCTAAAATAACAGAATGTAAAAATATTGCAGGCTGTGTTACCTTAGTTTCTTTAAGCTCTTCATCCGAACCAGAGAACATAATATCACTGATGCGGAACCCTATAATTTCATTTGCCTTTTCAAATAATGTTTTGGCCTGCTCATTTTCGTATAGTTCTTTTCCCATACCTGAAAATTGGGCACCCTGACCTGGAAATACATATGCTTTCATAAATACGTTGGTTCTTTTTTTTAATGTAAGTTGGCTGTTATTAATCTTAAGAATTCAGCTCTTGTTTTATCTTTTGCAAATTCTCCTGTAAACGCCGAT
Organism: Pedobacter sp. 05L430; assembly: GCF_056397585.1. Lineage (NCBI taxonomy): Bacteria > Pseudomonadati > Bacteroidota > Sphingobacteriia > Sphingobacteriales > Sphingobacteriaceae > Pedobacter > Pedobacter sp. 05L430. Next base: position 92,906 of record NZ_JBFTNT010000002.1, read on the forward strand.
GTGGTGGTAACAGAATTTTGTTTTTGTATTCCCCTCATTGCCATGCATAAGTGCTTGCACTCTATCACAACTGCAACGCCAGTAGGTTTAAGGGTTTCCTGAATACAATCTCTAATCTCATTTGTTAAGCGTTCCTGAACCTGTAATCGTCTGGCAAAAGCATCAACAATACGCGGTATTTTACTTAAACCAACAATATGTCCATTAGGGATGTAAGCAATGTGTGCCTTACCAAAAAACGGAAGCATATGATGTTCGCACATAGAAAAAACCTCTATATCTTTCACCACAACCATTTGGCTATAGTCTTCCTTAAACATAGCTCCACGTAGTATTTCGGCCGGGTTAAGGTCATAACCATGAGTTAAATACTGAAGGGCTTTGGCCACCCGTTCGGGAGTTTTAATTAACCCCTCTCGCTCCGGATTTTCGCCTAACTGACCTAAGATATCTTTATAATGATTAGCTACCGAGGTGATTTTTTCTTCGTTATAACGGTCAATTTTTATGTACCCGTCTTCTGTCTCATCTAAATGATCTGTATGATTCATATCTGTGATTATTAACCGAAATACTCAACAAAATTATTCTCGGTTTCGTAAATTTTTATGCAGTGCAATTGAGCTCCTGATTCGGCAATAAGTGCATACAATTCATCCCATATAGCTATGGCCAAATTCTCCGTTGAGGCAAGTTTCCCTTTCATAAAATCTACGTCAAGATTTAGGTTCTTATGATCGATCTTATCAACTACCTGGGTATTTGTAATGTCCTTTAACCACTTTAAGTCTACCAGAAATCCCGTTTCAGGATTGATCTCTCCTTTAACCGTTACATACAGCTGGTAATTATGTCCATGCCAGTTTGGATTAGCACATTTTCCATAAACTTCCGTATTTTTATCTTCAGTCCAGTCTGGCCTCGAAAGTTTATGCGCTGCGTTGAATGATGCTTTTCTTGTGATATATATCATTATAAAAGGTTATTGTTTGTAATTAACAAACAAATATACGCAGAAAGCTTAAAGTAGAAAGGTTTAACACTAACTTAGATGTTTATGAAGATTCTGCTAGTTGCCGCCACAAGACCAGAAATCGGGTTATTAACCGAGCATTTTAAGCTCCCTGAAAAAGATTTCATGCAAACTCCCGAATTTGACATTCTAATTACGGGTGTAGGKATGACAGCAACAGCATTTGCCTTAGGCCAGCATCTATCAGCTAAATATAACCTTGTGTTAAACCTGGGCATCGCCGGATGCTTTGATCGTTCCATCCCCCTTGGTTCAGTACTAAATATAACTGTAGATGAGTTCGCAGAGCTTGGAGCCGAAAACAAGGAACATTTTATCAGTATTGATGAACTTGGGTTTGGCAAAAGCAGCTATTCTGCATATAACAACCTGCTAAGCGAGTCGGTCACAAAGCTGAAAAAAGTAAAAGGAATAACCGTTAATCGCGTTCATGGAAATGAAGTAAGCATTTCGGCAGTTAAAACCCGTTTAAATCCGGTAACAGAAAGTATGGAGGGAGCTGCCGTATTATATGGATGTGAAAAAGCCGGCATCCCATGCCTGCAGATCCGCAGCATTTCCAATTATGTTGAGCCAAGAAACAAAGCCGCCTGGAATATCGGCATTGCCGTAAAAAACCTAAATGAGTGGACACTTGGATTTTTGACAAATACATAACTATTCAACTTTTCATACTCCTTATCTTTAGGCCATGAAACTAAGTCTTGGCTTTTCTCCGTGTCCAAATGATACATTTATTTTTGATGCCCTCATACACCATAAAATTGATACTGAAGGCTTAGACTTTGAGGTGTTCTTCGACGATGTAGAGACCCTAAACCAAAAAGCTTTCAGAGGTGAGTTAGACATTACCAAGCTAAGTTTTCATGCTTTTGCCCATGTGTATAAGCAATATGCGCTATTGGACGCAGGAAGTGCCCTTGGATTTGGTGTAGGCCCTCTGCTTATCTGTAAAAATGAAAACCTTATTCATAACCCGGAAGAATTAACAGCAAATCTTAAAGTTGGAATTCCCGGAAAGTATACCACAGCAAATTTTCTATTGGGGATCGCCTTTCCCCATTTAGTAGACAAACAGGAAATGATTTTCTCTGAAATTGAGTCCGCTTTAATTAATAACATGATTGATGTTGGCCTCATCATTCATGAGAATCGTTTTACTTATGCTGATAAAGGACTTCATAAGATTGTTGACCTTGGAAGCTACTGGGAGCAATTAACAGGATGTGCTATCCCACTTGGGGGAATTGTAATTAACAGAAATCTTGACAGAGAAATACAGGAAAAAGTAAACAGACTGTTGCGGAAGTCCGTTGAATTTGCTTTTGCTAACCCTAAGTCAGGCATAGATTTCATTAAAGAGCATGCTCAGGAAATGAGTGAAGAGGTGATGTATAAGCACATTGAGTTATACGTAAACAAATACTCCATTGATCTTGGTATTGAAGGAAGGAAAGCAATAGATGTGCTGTTTAAGCTGGCCATTGAAAAGGGATTAATTCAGCCTATTGAACATGATTTATATTTAATCCCTTAATCCCTCAATTAGTTACAAGGCCCGTCAGGTATTTCTTTCGTTATTTTAAGCACCTTGGTTACTACCATTGTAGAATCAAAATCTGCTGAGACAATTAAACTGTCAGATTTGATTAAATGACACTCGACCTCAATATAAACAGGTTCGTACGGTTTCTCGAAATTAAAGTTACTGTAAGCCAGTTCCAGTGTTTTTGCGCTATCTGCTACCCAATACTCCCTACCCTCATCACAATCCGTAAATGACTTTATTTCGGGGCCATAGCTATACAATCCTTTTATTACTCTCGTAGTTCCTGCTGTCTCTTCGGCATCCTTCCTGTTACAGGCCATAATTACTCCTGTAAGCAACACTAATAAAACTACTGAATTCTTATTAAATCGATTCATATGTTAGAGATCTTGATTTAAGTGGTTTATCTTCTTCACGCTTAAGTTAGATGACAAAGCTGATGCCACAAAAGAAAACACACTTACAGTTAAAAACACCAACAGAAAATCCTTCCATTTAAATGCCACCGGATACGCATTGGTGATCACCAAATTATCTTGCGACATTTTAATAAGTCCGAATTTTTGTTGTAATAAACAGAAGAGAAATCCAACTACTAAACCAACAATACAGCCGGTCATCGTAATCATCATTCCTTCAAATAGAAATATTCGTTTAATCAATTTTTTTCCAGCCCCCAAGCTGCTTAATACGGCTATATCTTTCAGTTTATCTATAACCAACATGGTTAAAGAACCGATTATATTAAAGATAGCGATTATTAAAATAAAAGTAAGAATAATATAAACCGCCCACTTTTCGCTACCCAGAATGTTATAAAGCACTTTATTCTGCTGTATTCTGTCCTTCACTTCAAAATGCTTGCCTATATTTTCTTCAATATTCTTTTTAAAAGCATCCGCATTAATTCCTGGCTTTAGGTTGATCTCGATAGAAGTGATTTTTTGAGGTTCTCCCAATAAATTCCGGGCAAATTTCAAAGGAACAATAGCCACATTATCAAAATCCTGCTGAACTTCAAAAACCCCCGATACTGGAATTGATAATACCGTAAAATCATCTGCTGGATTAATGGAACTCGTTTTACCCCCTTTTTTTGGAGAAAATATCTGCAATGGATTAAACGGATCTGTAGTATTTACCATCAGGTAAGTTTGAATTGCAGACCCGATTACGGCATAATCCCCAGTACTATTTTCAAGCAAAAACTTACCTTCAATAGTAATGCTATCCAAACTTTTATTTTTCAGATAATCCAGGCTAACCCCCTTTATTAAACCAACGGACTGCTTATCATTATACCTTAACAAAGCATTTTCTGAAAGTACTTCACTATACGAATAGATACTCTTATTTTGCTTTAATTTATTGAAATAGGCCGTATTTGGGTCAAATGTTTTACCCTGAACAGGCGAAATAACAACCTGCGGAGTAATCGTATTAAACATTTTCAATACAACTTCCTCAAACCCATTAAAAACAGATAAAATAATAATTAACGCCGCACTCCCTACAAAAACACCAACCACAGAAATTGTGGAAATGATGTTTATAGCATTGGTAGATTTTTTCGCAAAAAGGTACCTGCGAGCTATGTAGAAAGGTGTATTCAATTATTTATTAATAAAAGTTACTGTAAAAAAGGATTATGTTGTTTCTCAAAGCCTATCGTTGTAGGTTGCCCATGCCCCGGAAAAACTTCACAATCATCTGGCAATATAAACAAGTTATTTTTGATACTGTTGATCAATTGCATGTGATTACCTCCCGGGAGGTCCGTGCGGCCAATACTTGAATAAAACAGCACATCACCTCCAATAAGAAAATTATCAGCAGCAGCATAAAAACATAAATGTGCCGGTGAGTGCCCTGGTGCAAAAATTAAATCAAGTTCACTGTTACCAAATTTAACCTTTCCCGTTTCGGATAAGAAAACCTCAGGTTCCGGAGAGAGTTCATAACGTAAACCCATTTGAGGCAAATAGCCTGGTATTGCTTGCAGCACATACAACTCGCCTTTATGGAATTGTGGTTTTAACCCCCAATTGTCATAAACGAACTTATTGCCAAATACATGATCATAATGACAATGGGTATTTAGTAAGAGTACTGGCTTTAGGTTATGCTCTTTTATAAATTTAACCAGAATGTTTTGCTCTTCTCCATCATACATTCCAGGATCTATTATTACACACTCACCCGTTTCATCGTATAACACATAAGTGTTTTCCCTTACCGGGTTAAAAGTAAATCTTTGTATACTGATCATTTTAAATTCTTATCTGGCCTTATTTTATCCACTTAAATGTACTAATCATTCTGTCAATATCCTTCTTAATAAAGGAAACGACGGGTTGTATGGAATCGTACTGCGGTCGTTCGTTAAAATATAATGCCCCTCTGAAATAGTGTTTGGTGCTGTCTGTTAAAAAGAATTGAACAGATGAGGCCGTATTTCCTTCTATTGCATAATACACTCCATAAACTTTCTTTCCCGGATAGTTAATCAATTTCTGGTCTATTGAGTTCGCTTTTACTGTATGCTTAAATGCAAAAGTCCTTGCATCTTCAACCAGACCTTCATATTCCTTTTTAGAAGAGATATCATAATATGTTAAATGCAAACGCGCGTTAAATTGATCAAAAGAAAGGTTGTACCAGCACGGTCTGGTGTCCTTACTACTGTCGTTCAGCATTTCTGCATACACCGGATAATCGAACGAGAAAGCACATCCATTATTAAAGGTTTTGTACACTTTTTTTGGCATTTCAATATTAAAATATCCTCTCGGCTTAGGAGAATAGTCGCTCCCTGTGCAAGCATAAAGCAACATCATTAACATAGAAAGAGAAAAAAAAGTGAACTTATTCATCTATTTATTCCAAATATACCAGGACCGCTCAGCCTGAAGATACAGCATTTCTAATCCATTTTTAATACTAGCTCCACTAGCCCTGGATTTTGCAAGAAACGTTGTCTCTTCCGGATTATAAACCAGGTCGTAGGCCAAATGATTCTCTGTTAATGCTTCATAAGGGATATCCGGGCAGGTCTCTGGATTAGGAGACATTCCCAATGGTGTGGTATTTATCAAAATGGTATAATCCTGAAGCAGTGTTGAAGTTACGGCATCATAAAGAATACTATTCGAAGTTGGTGATCTTGTAACTACTATAAAAGGAATGTTTAGTTTATTTAAAACATATTTTACAGCTTTAGCTGCTCCGCCATCTCCAAAAACGAGGGCCTTTTTATGGTGCTCATTTAGCATTGGCTTTAAAGACTCTTCAAAACCATAGGCATCAGTATTGTATCCTGTTAATAATTCCTGTCCGTTCTTGCGCTGAATAGAAATACAATTTACTGCGCCTATTTGATCCGCAGCCTCATCAACCTCATTTAAAAAAGGAAGAACAGCAAGTTTATAAGGAATAGTTACATTTAAGCCTTCCAGCTCAATATTTTTAGAAATAAGCTCAGTTAAAAGCCCAATATGTTCAATCGGAAAAAGCTCATATTCACAATCGGGAATATGTTCATTTAAAAATTTCTCAGTAAAGAATTTTTTTGAAAAGGAATGTGATAACGGAAAACCGATTAACCCAAATTTTCTCATTCTGTAAGTTATAATTAAAGGGTAATATTTATAYTTATAAAATTACAACTTCGCCAAATTCAGGAAATGATCAAACGTATCTCCTCTAAGGCCTAAACGAATGGTTTCTAAAGGTATAACCTCAGCCGGAGCTATATTTCCAAGATTCACATTTGAACCAAGCAGCTTAATAAACCATACCTGTTGTTCCTTTTGAGGAGCTTCCCAAATGATTGTCTCCTCTGGAATCTGAGTAAGAATCTCGTCAACCAAGCCCTCTCTAACCTCACCAGATCCTCTGTAAATACCTACGTTACCACCTTCTCTGGCTTCAGCTATCACTTTCCACGATCCTGCTTCTATTTCGGCCTGCATAAGTTTAATCCATTTATACGGAGCAAATATTTTAGCCGCATCTTTAGACCCTACTTCTGAGATTACTGTAACCTGCTTAGATAATTTTTGAATAAACTCGCATTTCAAATCATGCTCAATAGTGATTGAACCATCAGAAACTTCTACGTATTCCATATCGAACTGCTCCAGCACGCGACAGTAATCATCGAACTGATTTCTGATAATAAAGGCTTCAAACAACGTACCGCCAAAGTAGGTAGGAATACCTGCAGACTTATAAATAGCCAATTTCTCTTTCAGGTTCGGCGTTACAAAAGAAGTAGCCCAGCCTAATTTTACTATATCAGTATGTATTCCGGCAACGTCTATAAAGTCTTCTGTTTGTCTTAAGCTTAGCCCTTTATCCATAACCATCGTAATTCCTTTGTTCCTAGGTTTTACAGGTCGTTCGGGTATATTATTCAATGGGTAATTCATATTGTTCACAAAGGTGAAAAAAAATCGGACAGTTTTCATCAGCATAACTAATAAAAACTGTCCGATCTTTTATTTTAAATAACGATTGATTACTTCTAGTATCGAACCGTTCTCCTGTAATTGGGGCAAATATTCAAATAATATGTAGTGTTTATCTGGATCTGTGGCCAATGCGGTCTCAAGATATAACAAAGCGTCGTTCTTTTCTCCTAAGGCAAACAAGTAAGCTACCATCCTATAATAGAGCTCTGCTGCATCAGGATTGTTTTTTATAGCATCAGCAATGGTTTCAGAGGCTTCAAGCAATTTACCTTGTTCATATAGAACTGTCGAAAAATCCAACCAGGCTTCAACATCCACCGGATTATATTCAAGAACTTTGTAATAAGCTTCAACAGATTGCTCTATCTGACCCAGTTTATAATAAGCATCTGCCATTGCAAACCAGAAGTCGGGATTCTCCTCATCAAGCTCAATTGCTTTTTTGTAAAAATGAAGTGACTCAAAGAAACGTTCTTCAAAATTAAGCGTTACTCCTATCCCAAACCAGGCATCAGCCATCTTGGGATCCATCTTTACAGATTTTTTATAGTAGGATCTCGCTTCGTCCATACGCTCCAACTTCTCGTAACATTCCCCAATTGCACAATAGGTGTCGGCATTGGGTTTTTCGTATTCAAAAGTGTGCTTATAAACCTCTATAGCCTCTGCAAAACGATCAAGTTGAACTAAAGCATTTCCTTTATTATAGTAAGCAGATGCAAAGTTATCCTTAATCAGGATGGCGTAATCATACGCATCAATTGCTTTTTCAAAAAGATCCAATTTGTGATAAGAATTTGCAAGATTGTACCATGCAGCGTAGGAATAAGGGTCATTGTCTATATATTCCTGATAAAACTGAATACTTTCTTCTTGCTTATCTAATATATCATAACAGAAAGCAAGTTCGTATAATCCGTCCTTGTTTTCCATGTTCTGCTCCAAACTCTGCTTTATGTAAACAATAGCACTCTCGTAATCGAGCATGTTTTGATACACATAAGCAATTTGCAGCAAGATCTCGTCTGTAGTTTCAGCAAATTCAAGTGCTTTCTGAAAATTATCCAACGCTTCTGAATAACGCTCAAGGCTATTATAGATATTCCCCCTAAGGATATAGATTTCTGCTTCCGATGCTTCAAGCATTTCTGCTTTCTGCAGTGCTAAAAATGCACGCTCGGTTTGGTCAGTAACAAACAACAGCTGAGCCTGCTTAACCAGGAATACTGCGGCATAAGGATGCTGATTTAACGCATATTCTATTACCTGCAATGCCTTTACGGGGTCGTTCTTTTCAATGTAGTAATCAATAATATTTTCAAAAGCCTGGGCATCAAAAAAGTACTGATCCTGATTACGTATCATCTCTTCGTAACGCTCTACTGAACGTTGCGCATCATCGCTAAAATCAAAATAAAATTCCTCTTCCATGTATCAAATAATTAAAGAACAGATCCCTGTGTTAAAAATACATTATAAGTTTACAACAATTATTAGTAGTACTAACCAAATAATTTTCAACATACACACACCCTTGCCCATAAACAACTGAAATAATAATAGTTAGCCTAAACATCTACCCTCAGAATGTTTTAGCAAGATAGAGAATGAAACAAGGGTTCTGGTCCTAATTCAATACAAAATAACGTAACTTTATTTTAAGACGGGTAATATTCCCGTCACGAAAACATCAACCCTTTATGCAACAGTTCATGAAAATGAAAAAATGTAACTTTCTGATTATTGTTTTTCTTACAACGGTATTTAACACCTCTGCCCAAATCCAGCAACATGAAGAAGACCTTGTTAAAGGCACTATAAACAAATTGTTTGAAGGTATGAGAAATACCGATAGCGCGATGGTAAGTGCTACCTTTRCAAATAATGCAATTATGCAGACCATCCATAAATCCAAAGACGGGGAATTTAAATTAAGTGATGAGAAGGTCGCCGATTTTGTCAAATTTACAGGAACACCACACAAAGAAAAATATGATGAACGAATTGTATTTACAAAAATTTTGATAGATGGGAATCTTGCCAGCGTGTGGACAGATTACAAGTTCTATATTGACAATAAATTTAGCCATTGCGGTGTTAATTCCTTCCAGCTGTTTAAAGATAAAACCACCTGGAAGATCATCTATATTGTTGATACACGGAGAAAAGAGAATTGCCTATAAACTATTTAGTTATGCAGAATAATATCAGCCAGGTTTTAAAAAACCTAAACATACTGGATTTAAATCCGGCCTACAGTACAGGTAATCAATGGGGAGCTTCATCAGATGCCAAAATACTTAACAGCGATTCCCCGGTTAATGGTAATAAGATAGCGAGCGTACAGGTTGCCAGTGCCGAAAATTATGAAACAGTAATAAAAAAAGCAGAAGAGGTTTATTTATTCTGGCGCAGCTTACCGGCCCCAAAGCGTGGTGAGATCGTGCGACAGTTTGGTGATGCGCTTCGTAAAAACAAGGAAGACCTGGGCACCCTGGTTTCTTATGAAATGGGTAAAAGTCTACAGGAAGGATTTGGCGAGGTACAGGAAATGATAGATATCTGCGATTTTGCAGTAGGCTTGTCTCGTCAGCTCTATGGCTTAACAATGCATTCTGAGCGCCCAAGCCATCGTATGTATGAGCAATGGCATCCATTAGGAATTGTCGGTATCATTTCTGCTTTTAACTTCCCCGTAGCTGTTTGGAGCTGGAATGCTGCTCTGGCCTTAGTTTGCGGCAATGTTTGCATCTGGAAGCCATCAGAAAAAACACCTGTCACGGCCATTGCATGTCAGCATATTATTGCTGATGTTTTCAAAGCAAATGACATTCCCGAAGGCGTTTGCAATCTAATTATTGGAGATAAGGAGGTGGGCGAGCTCATGACAAATGACAGTCGTGTTCCCTTAATATCAGCCACAGGCTCTACCCGAATGGGAAAAGCAGTTGCTGTAGCAGTTGGTGCTCGCTTAGGAAAAAGCTTACTGGAGCTAGGGGGCAACAATGCCATTATTATCTCTGAGCACGCAGATTTAGATATGAGTTTAATCGGTGCTGTTTTTGGAGCTGTAGGAACAGCTGGTCAGCGATGTACTTCTACCCGCAGGTTAATAATCCATGAAAGTGTTTACGATGCGTTTACTGCAAAACTGGTAAAGGCTTATGGTCAATTGCGTATTGGCGATCCTCTCGATCAGCAAAATCACGTTGGTCCGTTAATCGACACTGATGCGGTTGCCAGCTACCTTGATTCCATTGAAAAATGCAAAACCGAAGGTGGAAAATTCATAGTAGAAGGAGGCGTTTTAGAAGGGCCGGCTTATACCAGTGGCTGTTATGTAAAACCATGCATTGCAGAAGTAAAAAATGATTACAAAATCGTTCAGCATGAAACCTTTGCTCCAATTCTATACCTGATAAAATACAAAACATTGGACGAAGCTATTGCTTTACAGAATGGCGTACCTCAAGGTTTATCCTCGGCAATAATGACGCTTAATCTTCGGGAAGCAGAACAATTTTTATCTGCTCAGGGCTCCGATTGCGGTATTGCCAATGTTAACATTGGCACCTCAGGTGCTGAGATAGGCGGAGCCTTTGGTGGTGAAAAAGAAACAGGCGGTGGTCGCGAGAGTGGTTCCGATGCATGGAAAGCTTACATGCGCAGACAAACCAATACAATAAACTACTCAAATACGCTTCCTCTGGCTCAGGGAATCAAATTTGATCTTTAAAATATCATTGCATAAAAAAAGCAGCGGGTTACATTCCAGCTGCTTTTTTTATACCGTAGAATTGTTTTTTAATTCTTTTTGTTGGYTGCAACCATTATCTGATTCAATGGAGTTGTTGTTGTTTTTAAAGCTACCAGGTGATCTGTATCTAATTTAGAAATATCGTCTTTTACTAAGTTGTGATCTGCAGTTGTACCGCTTAATTTCAAATCAGCATGATCTTTTATGTAAGTATACATACTTTCAGTATTTGCTTTAACGGTGGCTTTTGCATCATCTTTTAAGAATACCTGAAGATATTTAACATCAAACTTACCATCAGTTTTCACAATAGCCTTATCTGAGGCATCTATACGCTGCAGATCATTTACTGAAACCAAAACAGTTACACGATTAGCTTCTGTTGAATTAATAATTAAAGTATATCCAAGTCTTTTAATAGAGGTTTTATCCGGATTGTAATCTCCATTTATTACTTCTATGTGCTCTCTTTTGCTTTGCACCAAAATAACTTTTACATTTCCACTCACTTTCACCTTATTAAAGGTCATTGGAGCAGCAGATTCAACTGGCTGTTTATCAATTCTGGTGGCGAATGTTGTCATAGCTGTTGAAGTCATAAAGATAGCTGTCAAGGCTGAGGCGAATAATGTTTTTGCTAGAGTTTTCATATTTTTGAGTTTTAGGGTTTTTGTAGGCGTTTTTGTTATTAAGACCCTCATTTGCAGCAAACGTTTCAGCCAATCCAGCTCTTTTATACCATCAGAAGTTAACTCACGACCAACGGTCTGATTCCCTCGACGAACCCATTGTGAACTACACACGGAATAGAGATTTGTGTGCTTCGAACTTCTTAGACCTACGCTTCTTTTACAGAAGTCTGATTTAAGTCTCCATCCGTGTAATGGGAGAGTTCCGCCCCCATAATTCTTAATCCTTGTTCAAGGATATTTTTACTGGCGTTTATGTCCCTGTTTAACGTGTGTCCATTTGGACAGGTCCATGATCTTTCAGAAAGCTTTAGTTTATGGTGAATATATCCACATTGGTTACAAGTTTTGCTTGATGGATAGAAGCGGCCTATTTTTATTATGCGCTTGTTATTCCAATCCGATTTGTATTCCAGTAACCTGACAAAAGTTCCCCAACTTGCATCTGCAATATGCTTTGCCAGTTTATGATTTGCCATCATTCCTTTTACATTTAGGTCTTCAATACATATCGTATCGTACGCATTGGTTATCTGTGTAGATACTTTATGTAGCAGGTCAAGTCTGGTATTGGTAATCTTTTCATGGATTGCCGCAACTTTCAAACGCTGTCTGTTTCTGCTGTTTGATCCTTTTACTTTTCTTGAAAGGTGCTTTTGTGCTGTGGCTAATGCGCTTTCATATTGTTTTAAATGATGATTATTTTTAAATCTAATACCATCCGAAGTAATCGCAAAATCCTTGACGCCGAGATCTATCCCGACATGCTTACTTGTTGGTTGGATGGGTATGTATAGTACTTCACATAGTATAGACACAAAGAATTTACCGGTCGGGGTTTTACTTATCGTGCAATGTTTTACCTCACCTTTAATTTCCCTATGCTCAATTAGCCTTATGCCTTCTTTGAATTTTGGGAAATACACTTTGTGGTCATGTACCACAACAAATTGTGGTACAGCAAAGCTGTTTCTCTTTCGCTTGCTTTTAAATCGTGGGAACCTGGCATGACCCCGAAAAAAGTTTAAAAAAGCAGTATCTAAGTTTCGTAAAGCGGCCTGAAGGGATTGGCTATTCACTTCCTTCAGCCATTGGGTTTCCACTTTCTTTTTTAATTGTGTCATTGAGGCCGCCTGCTGATAATAATTAGAAGACTTTTTTTCTTCCTTGTATTGTTCAATTCTTTCGTTAAGGAAGTGGTTAAATACAAATCGGGCGCATCCCAAATGCTTATTCAGTAGATCTTCCTGCTCTTTTGTAGGCCGTAAAGCAAAGAGATATGTCTTGTATATTGTTTTCACCTATGCAGAAATTAATATTTATGGAAGGGGTTTAGTTAACTGCCAAACACAACCCTAAATTACTAAAAATATTAGCAAAACAAAGCGTCCATTCAAAATAATTAAATTATAATATGAATCTTTTTTTAATCAATCCCCTAAAGAGTAAATGATGCTTTCAAAAATTATTCTACTATTGCCAAAAATCCAATTACACTTCCACAAATCGTTAACCTTTAATTCGAAAATTGAAGCAACAAAACAGTGTTCCCACTTGGGAAAAGCAATAAAAAGGTTTTATCATGGTACGTTTGGAAGATGCATGCTTTTCTGGTCAAATTATGACTTCAGGTATTCGATTGCCAGAACATGATCGAAATGCATCAATATGTCTCCACAATTTAACTATTATCTCTTCCATCCTTAGAAGACCGAAAGGCTGATACATCATTTTATAAAAATTCAGCCATATTATGAGATTCCATTTGAAAAGAACTTCAATTTGACGTATGTTTAAAGATTTTTAAATGCTTATCCTCCGATTATTTTAATCTTTAGTCAATGTTACGCGTAGATAGTACCAAGCCCTGCAAAATTGTATACTCATTGTGTAAACACGCGTATTTCGGATATTTAATCGAACCTCATATGGTTCAGTTAAATCCGCAGGGCGATTTCTCTCTTACTTATCAGCGTCTGTTCTCACATACTGCTAAAGAGTTTGCGAAACGTTTAACAGATAATGATTTTAAGCTTATCAAAATCCTTGATGAAACAGAGCAGGACTTTATCATAAAAAAGTATCATAAGAAAGCGATAAGACCGGGAGAGTTCTTTAGCAAGTTTTTTAACGATAAATTCTATGAAACTGTTCGCCCAAAAATTGAGAAGAAACTATCTGAAGTTCTGGAAGCCCTCAAAGCGGAGGGTTCATTATATTTAATGGATAATGATGGCTGGCCTGCAGAGCGAAAAATAGATATTGCACTGGAGCCTTCTACAGTACTGTTCCATTTTAGACGTAATAATATTGAAACTCGCTATTTCCCTACTATAAAATACCAGGGATTAAGAATCGATTTCATGTTCAAGGATGCTCAGGTTATAAGTAATCAGCCAGCATGGTTATTACTTAACGATATGATCTATTTCTTTGAGCAGGATATTGAAGGGAAAAAACTGCTTCCCTTTTTAAACAAGCGCTACATTACCATACCAAAGACAACCGAGGAAACCTATTTTGAAAAATTTGTTTGCCCTCTTATTGAAAAATACCATGTTTATGCCGAAGGCTTTGATATAAAAACCGAAAAGCATGATCCAACGCCTACGCTAAAAGTTATTTATGTAGAATCGGGAGTTTCTCAGCTTCAGCTCTACTTTAAATACGGGGAATATGCTTTTGCTATGGGCAACGAAAAAAAGGTAACCGTTCGTCTTGCCAAAGATGACGACAACTACATTTTTACCCGTATAAAAAGAGATACTGCATTTGAGAAACAGAAATTTGATACACTGCTAAGTCTTGGCTTAAAGAAAACCAGTGCTCTTTTTCACAACCTCGAAGTTTCGGGCAACCATGATGAAGATCAATCTTATGCCATCATCAATTGGGTAAATGAACACATAGAAGGTTTAAAAAACCTTGGCTTTGAAATAGAGCAACACACCGGAGCAAAGAAATTTCTCTTTGCTGCCAATAAAATAGATTTTGAGATTAAGGAAGATAATGATTGGTTTGACATCAATGCCATAGTATACTTTGGTATCTTTCCGGTACCCTTTCTATCTCTTAAACAACACATACTTCACAAAAAGAGGGAATTTACGCTTCCTGATGGCACCATTGCTATTATTCCGGAAAAGTGGTTTTCTCAGTATGGAAGCCTTTTCAGCTTATCAGAAGGAGGCAAATCGTTACACCTAAAGAAACATCATATAGGGCTCATCAATGAACTGGCAGAGGACAGCATAGCCAATATAACCTTAAGCCGTAAACTTGAAAGATTAAATGATTTCGAGAACATTGCCGACACCCAGATGCCGGTCCATTTTAAAGGCGACCTGCGTAGTTATCAAAAGGCTGGCTACAATTGGTTTAGTTTCCTGCGTGAGTATAATTTCGGCGGGTGTTTAGCAGATGATATGGGTTTGGGTAAAACCATCCAGACACTGGCAATGCTGCAAAAGCTTAAAGAAGAAAATGAGCAAAATTCAACTCATGGCACTTCTTTAATTGTTATGCCAACATCCCTAATTTACAACTGGTTAAATGAAGCCAAAAAGTTTACACCTAAGCTCAAAATACATTCACATACCGGAACTACAAGAGATAAAGATGTAAGTATTTTTGCGAAGTATGATATCGTTATTACAACTTATGGAATTACCCGTGTTGATATAGATATTCTTAAAAATTTCTATTTCAGCTACATCATATTAGATGAAAGCCAGAATATAAAAAACCCTTCGTCAAAATCATTTAAAGCAGTTAAGGCCTTAAAATCTAAATACAGACTAATACTGAGCGGTACTCCTGTCGAAAACTCTGTAAGCGACCTTTGGACTCAGCTTACCTTTTTAAACCCTGGTCTCCTGGGTACGCAATCATTCTTTAACGAAGAATATGTTCAGGCCATCGAGAAAAGGAAGGATGAAGAAAAGGCCCGTAAGCTGCAAGCCATTATAAAGCCCTTTGTTTTACGCCGTACAAAAGAACAGGTTGCGGCCGAGCTGCCTTCCAAAACGGAACAGGTGTTTTATTGCGATATGAGTGAGGATCAGGCCGCATATTATGAAAAAACAAAATCTGCCTATCGTAACGATCTGCTAAGCAGTATGGATGATGGCACTTATGCAAAAAAGCAAGTACAGCTTTTGCAGGGCTTAACAGCATTACGTCAACTGGCAAACCATCCTGTCATGATAGACGACACCTATGCCTCTGATTCAGGTAAATTCGAAAATGTAATCCATACCCTAGATAATGTACTTAAGGGTGGGCATAAGGTTCTTATCTTTTCGCAGTTTGTAAAGCACCTGAATATTTTCAGAGCCTATTTCGAAAAAGAAAGCATCTCCTTTTCTTATCTTGACGGATCAACCAAAAACCGCGGAGAAATTGTCGCCGAATTCCAGAAAAACACTGAATTAAAGGTATTCTTAATTTCTATTAAGGCAGGTGGCGTAGGTTTAAACTTAACCCAGGCAGACTACGTATTTATTCTTGATCCATGGTGGAACCCCGCTGTAGAGCAACAGGCAATAGATCGTACACACAGAATAGGCCAGGAGAAGAAAGTGTTTATCTATAAATTCATTGCAAAAGATACAGTAGAAGAAAAGATACTAGCACTACAAAACCGTAAAAAACGATTAGCCAGTTCTTTGATTACCACAGAAGAAAGTTTCTTCAAATCCTTAAGTAAGGAAGACATCAAAGAGATTCTGAATTAATCTTTCAGGAATTCCTCATATTGCTTGCGCGAAATCATTTCCGCCCCTAAACTCATCAGATGATCATTGGGCAGCTGGCAGTCTATTAGTTTAAACCTATCGGTTTTGCACAGCCATATCAGTGCAGTTTTTGAGGCATTACTTACCAAACTAAACATACTTTCGCCACAAAAAACATCGCCAACTTCCACGCCGTACAACCCTCCTACCAATACATGATCTTTCCATACTTCTACACTTTTAGCATAGCCCTTTTCATGCAAACTAATATAAGCATCCTGCATTTCCTGAGTAATCCACGTGCCCGGCTGATCTTTTCTTCCCACCTTTGCGCAGTTAACTATCACCTCCCGAAATGCTTTGTTAAAGGTTACCACAAATACGTCTGATTTAAGAACTTTAGCCATGCTTTTACTGACCTTCACTTCAGCAGGATATATTACACAACGTTCATGTGGCGAATACCAACAAATCGGATCATCATCACTAAACCACGGAAATATACCATTGTGATAAGCCAAAAGCAATCTTTCAATGCTCAAATCTCCACCTACAGCAAGCAATCCATCGGGATCAGCCAAAGCTGGGTTAGGAAAAACAATCTCATCTTCTGGTAGTCTAAAAACCATTTACAATAATAAAACATTRGGTTTAATGTAACTAATCTTCCTATATTTCATCATAATAAAAAGCGTAACATGAACTTAATAGGCAATATCATCTGGATCATTTTTGGCGGAATATTTATTTTTTTCGAATATATAATCGGTGGTCTTATCCTATGTCTTACTATTGTGGGAATCCCATTCGGAATACAATGCTTCAAGTTTGCCTTTGTTGGCCTTGCTCCTTTTGGTGTTAAAATAACCGACACCTCTTCCAATACTGGCTGCTTATCAACCGTAATGAATATCATCTGGTTAATATTTGGAGGCTTCTGGATTGCACTTACCCATCTTTTCTTTGGCATCTTGTTCTGCATTACTATTATAGGTATTCCATTTGGCCGACAACATTTTAAATTAATGAATCTTGCCTTTTCTCCATTTGGAAAATCGATAAGCTAATCTGCAATCAACCCTATCTTTTTAGAATGCTCAATTGCATCCACACTGTTTTCAAATAAACAGGTACGGATATTTTGTGCCTCTATTCTTTTCAATAATGCCCTGGTTGGCTCTTCCATATCCTTACGGATATTTCTGATGTAAACAGCCGCAATGTTTTTAGGGTATTTCTCTGCAATAGCAGTATATATTTCCGGGTCCTTCTGTGTATTGTCTCCAAAAAAGACAAACTTTTGATTTGGGAAAGCGTCCAGAATTCTCATCACCCTTATCAATTTCCCTTCGTGTCCGGTCTTACCCGTTTTAATAAGATCCCTCCACTGCTTAATCTGATTCAATAGGAAGGCGCCATCAGGCAACTTATTATAGCTAAAAATCTCTACCAGATAATCGTATAAATTCCACTCGCTGCTAGATACATAGAAAAAGGGATTAGGCTGATCTGCCGTGGTATGTGAAATTGCCAGGGCGGTGTAGTGCGTGTATGTACCTTTAAACGTTTTTCGTGTTCTTGGGTTTTTAATAAAGAGCTCTCTAAGTCTTCTTCTGATAGTTGCCGAATGAGACACCATCACCGTATCATCAATATCAGAAATAAAAGCAAACTGAGTAATGTGAGGTACAAACACCTGACCTAGCCCTATTGCCAGTATTTTTCCATCCTTATCTAAAGCCTCAATCTTTACCCCATGCCATCCTGCATCCACGTTTTCATTGGCCGACCACTCAAACTTAAAAAAGCCATCGTATTCAGTTTTGCGGTATACTTCCTGCCCATTAAAAGTGAGTCTTACCTGTACATGAGGGTATGGCTTTAGTACAAATAACTTTAACAAATGGATAATGTTAACGAATAAATTATTACTAAAACCCTGCATCGTTTTGGCCCTAAATTTAAAAACATGACCATATACCACAAGGTTATGTGTGTGTCCGTATCCATGGTATACCTTAACACTTACAGATTTATTCATTAATAATTAAAACAGAGTAATACTAAAGTTGTTTGTGATATTAAAGAAAATGTAATGGGAGAAAAATCCGTCCAATTGAAATTGTTGTTTATCGTGAATCCGGGATCTGGAAATGGTGAGATCAATTTTGCCGATGCAATAAGCGCATATTTTGAATCGCTACCGCATACTGCCGAGATTTATGAGCTGCCATTAAACTGTTCTTTCGAAAAACTTAAGGAAATAATAGCCAGTGCAAATGCAGACCGTGTGATAGCCGTTGGTGGCGATGGAACTGTGAAATTGATTGCCGAGTGTTTGCTCCAAACAGATACACCTATGGGTATTATACCTGCCGGATCTGCAAACGGCATGGCCAAGGAATTAGGCATTCCCACAACCATTAAGGAATCATTAGATATGACAGTGAACGGGCAGCCAAAAAAAATACATGTCATAATGGTAAACGGTGAGTTATGTATTCACCTTGCCGATATTGGTTTTAATGCCTACCTCGTTAAAAAATTTAATGACCTTCCGCAGCGTGGAATGTGGGGATACACTAAAGCCGCCTGGAAAGCACTATGGAGTCATCATAAAATGGAGGTACTGATTAAGGTAAAAGACAAAACTATCCGTTCAGAAGCAGCTATGGTGGTTATAGCAAATGCCACCATGTATGGCACAGGCGTTAAAATTAACCCTGATGGAAAACTGGACGATGATTTTTTTGAAGTAATTCTGGTAAAAGAATATTCCGTGATGGAGATTTTAAAACTACGATTTACCAACCTGGCTTTAAACCCTAAGAATATTGAAGCCTTTCAAATCACCAGTCTCAACATAAAAACAAAACATAAAGCGCATTTTCAGGTCGATGGGGAATATATGGGTAAGGTAAGCAGAATTGAAGCCAACATAATTCCTGCGGCAATTAATGTTATTGTTTAATTGCAGTATTGCGCTATTTGCTCATCTGCCAGATCAAACCCCATGTTCTTCACAAACATAAAATCCTCACATGCACCTTGCCTGTCTTTCTGTTTCAATTTTTTCAGCCCGTCATTTATCCGCATTTTCATATACTCTTCATCATAGCCAAGGCTTGTTTTTAGCGCTACAATCCTTCGCTCCTCGTCAGCAGTAAACTTACCTGTTGCCTTATGCCTGTAAAAA
The DNA here is from genome assembly GCF_056397585.1 of Pedobacter sp. 05L430. Lineage (NCBI taxonomy): Bacteria > Pseudomonadati > Bacteroidota > Sphingobacteriia > Sphingobacteriales > Sphingobacteriaceae > Pedobacter > Pedobacter sp. 05L430. The sequence continues at coordinate 112,338 of NZ_JBFTNT010000002.1, forward strand.
TTGAGCACTGCATCTGTCATACCTACATTGGTTTTATAGGTTTCTATAGCCTGTTTTATATCTTTCTGGCTTTTATTCTGGCAATCATCTCCAGACAACTTAAAGTTTATTGGTACCACAACAGATATCGTAGTATCATGATCAGCAGGAACTATCCATTTACCACTGCTTAATCTGATCAACCTTAGGGCCTCGTCATCAAGATCTGTCCCTATGCCTTTTTGAATCTTAGAGAAATAGACTTCTCCTGCTTTATTCAATTTAAAGCTTATGGTAACACTTCCATCAATACAATTTTGTAGTGAATATCGGGGATAAACCTTATTGTTCATCACAAAAGATTCCAGTCCACCTTTTAAAGTTGGCTGGGCTTTAACATTTAGCCCCAACAAAAGAAATAATGCTAAAAGAATCTTTGACATATACCAATTTACGTATTTTAAACCAAAGCCGATTAAAATGTGTACTTTAAAATTACTGCAGGATCGGGGCAATTCTTTAGATAAATATCTCTTTTCGTGTATTGGCATACACCTGGATAATCACCTTTTAAAGCCTGCATATTAAATATCAGCTGAAAGTGCAAATGCGGGGGCCAGTAACCATTTTCTTCTTTTGTACCAAAAGCAGCAAATCGCGTACCGGCAGGAATAAACATTCCCTCTTCCAGCCCTTGTAAAGATTCCACACTCAAATGTCCATACAAGGCATGAATTACCACATCTCCCAAAACATATTTCAGAATAATGGTTCCACCATAGTCACCAAAGTTATTGTTGAATTTAAAGCTATGTACTACTGCATCATGAAAATTGTAAACAGGTGTTCCTGCAGTCCCCCATATATCTACACCTAAATGCAGCCTTCTGGGTTCTTCGCCTGTATCAAAATGAGCACTGCGTGCATAGATAGACCTATGTTCATTATACCCACCGATACCGTACCTGCAATTATTTAAACGAAGTTTATCTTCAACCCAGCTAGTAAAAACGTCGGTATCATCTAAAATATCGTTTGTGAGTTCTTTGTTTGCCGCTGTAAGGTCAAACGGATACAACAAATCCTGAGCAGGATCAAAATCAACTACTTTACCAATTATGATATCACTCCTATTTAAGGCAGCTACAAGATCAATCGGCTTGTTCATCCGTCTCCTTACGGTCTCTGGATATTTTATCGAATAACTTATCCATATGCTCTACGTACTCATTGGTATCGTCTAAGAAGAAGGTAAGGGTAGGGATTACACGAGCCTGGTGGCGAATACGTGCACCCAGTTTATACCTGATCTCACTTGAATGTGAATTCACCTCAGCAACAGACAAGGTGGTATTGTTTGTGTTTAAAAAGCTCAAATAAACCTTTGCTACCGCCAAATCCGGAGAAACGCGAACCTTAGTAATAGTAACCAGTGTATTGGGTAAATATGCAGAGCCTTCGCGCTGAAAGATAGCAGCTAATTCCTCTTGTATCACCCCGGCAAATTTCTGTTGACGTTTACTTTCCATAATTTTTCTCTTTCTTCTTTAACGGCATTAATTAATATAACAGCTTATCATAAGGATAGCGCTCGGTATGCAAAGCAACAACTTTATCGTATAATAATTGTTTAAATTCCTCTAAATTCTCTTTGTGCAGGGCAGATATAAATATAGAAGGGGCATTATGATTTGCCATCCAGCTACGCTTAAAATCATCAAGCGTAAGCACGGCTCTTTCCTCATCTTCATGATCAGGCTCAGGGCTTACGTAAGCGTCCATTTTATTAAATACCATGATGGTCTCTTTATCCCTCGCGCCAAGATCTTTTAAGGTCTCATTCACCACATTGATCTGATCTTCAAAGTTAGCATGCGATACATCCACAACGTGGATCAATACATCTGCTTCACGTACCTCATCCAATGTCGATTTAAAACATTCTACCAAATGGTGAGGTAACTTTCTGATAAACCCTACTGTATCTGATAATAAAAACGGCAAATTCTCAATAACCACCTTTCTTACTGTAGTATCCAATGTGGCAAATAGTTTGTTTTCGGCAAACACTTCCGATTTAGAAAGCATATTCATAATCGTTGATTTCCCTACATTCGTATAGCCAACAAGAGCAACCCTTATCAGTTGTCCACGGTTCTTTCTTTGCGTTTCATTTTGTCTATCAATCTGGCTCAGCCTGCTTTTTAAAAGAGCAATCTTTTCAAGGATCATCCTTCTATCACTCTCAATCTGAGTTTCACCCGGACCTCTCATACCAATACCACCCTTTTGGCGCTCTAAGTGAGTCCATAAGCGGGTAAGTCGGGGTAATAAGTATTGTAATTGTGCCAGTTCAACCTGAGTTTTAGCCTGTGCAGTTTGTGCCCTGCTGGCAAAAATATCAAGGATCAGGTTACTCCGATCTAATATTTTAACCTGTAATTCCCGTTCAATATTTCTTAGTTGTGATGGTGAAAGCTCATCATCAAAAACAACCATATCTATCTCTTCAGACTTTACGTAAGCCTGTATTTCTTCAAGTTTCCCTGTACCTACAAAAGTTCCACGGTCAGGCTTAAGCATCTTCTGTGTAAATTCATGTTCCACCACACCACCTGCCGTATCTACCAGAAAAGCAAGCTCATCCAGGTATTCCCTGGTTTCATCTGGCTTTTCACCAGGCCTGATTACTCCTACAAGTACTGCCCGTTCCGGCTTAAGTGCCGTGTCGTAATATTTCTGTTTTCCCATGTAAAGTACAAAGATACAAAAGTTATACCGAGATCAATTCACTGACAAACTCTCTGATTGCAAGTCCCGGATCCTCAGTTTTCATGAAGTTTTCGCCAATTAAAAAGCCATTAAACCCGGCTTGTTTTAACAATTTAATTGTAGAAGTTTCGCTGATGGCACTTTCAGATATCTTCATAAAATCAGCAGGAATCTGATCTGCAAGATCAAACGAAGTCTGAATGTTTACTGTAAAATCAGCAAGGTTTCTGTTGTTCACGCCTATGGCATCCAGATCCGTACAAATGCTCCTTTCAAGCTCTTCCTGATTATGTACTTCCAACAGCACATTAAGGCCTAAACCCTTCGCTGTGCCCGCTAGCGTAGCAATTTCCTGCGGAGTAAGGATAGCAGCAATTAATAAAATGATATCAGCACCCCAGGCTTTTGCCTCGAGGATCTGATATTCATCAATCATAAAATCTTTTCTAAGAATAGGAACTTTGTTCGCAGCCCTCGCTTCCAGCAAATCTCGTTGGTGACCTCCAAAGAAATCAGTATCAGTTAATACCGACAATGCCGAAGCCCTCGCCGAAGCATAAGCCGTAGTGACATCAGCAACTGTAACTTTGTCATTAATAACACCCTTAGATGGAGACTGGCGTTTAAACTCAGCAATAATACCGGTACGGTCATCTGCTAATAAAAACTCCTTAAAAGAATACGGACTGCGATTAAAGTGCTGTGCAGCCTCCAACTGTTTAACAGAAACATGCTGCTTCGCCAAAGCCACTTCTTCCTTCTTTCTCAGTACAATTTTATCTAAAATATTCATATCTAACTTTCTAACCAGTTCTGCATCATTTGTTTTCCGTGCTCAGTAAGCACGCTTTCCGGATGAAATTGTACACCACGTACATCAAGCGTTTTATGGCTCAAGGCCATAATCTCGTCCGTTTCATCAGTTGCCGTAACCACAAAGCAATCAGGCAGTCCTTTATTACTTACCACCCATGAGTGATAGCGACCTACTTTTATTACATCCGGGCAATCCCTAAATAAAAGCTCACTTTTATCCAACACCGTAATTGGTGTAGCAATTCCATGCATAGGCCTGCCTAAATTTAACAAACTTCCTCCAAATGCCTCAGCAATAGCTTGCTGCCCAAGGCAAACACCAAAAATACTCTTTGTAGGCGCATAGGTTTTGATTACATCAAGTAACAAACCCGCCTCTTCAGGTATCCCTGGTCCTGGCGAAAGCAAAATCTTATCGTACTGCTCAACATCCGCAAGTTCAAATTTATCATTCCTCCACACCTCAACATCCCTGCCCAATTCATTTACTAAATGCACCAGGTTATAAGTAAACGAATCGTAATTATCTATAACSAAAACTTTCTTTTGCATGATCTTATTATTCTCCATCTTAAATTTGCGTAGCCATTTCTATTGCCCTGCGCAAAGCAGCAATTTTATTATTTACTTCGTTCAGTTCATTTTCAGGAATAGAGTCGGCAACAATACCGGCACCCGCTCTGTAATGCAGCTGGTTGTTTTTACTCATAAATGTCCTGATCATGATGCAGTGATTAAACTCATCATTAAAGCCCATGTAGCCAAGCGCCCCGGCATAAAAATTCCTTCCCAGACCTTCATTCTCATCAATCAGCTGCATCGCCCTGTATTTAGGGGCTCCGCTTAATGTTCCTGCGGGATAAGTATCGGCCACAACCTTAAATGCAGATACATTTTCCTGCAGGTTGCCACTTACTTTAGAAACCAGGTGGATCAGATGAGAATAGTATTGAACTTCTTTAAAAGATTTAACGTGAACACCGCTGCAATGCCTGCTAAGGTCATTCCTGGCCAAATCTACCAGCATTACATGCTCAGCACTTTCTTTAGGATCCTCTTCCAGTTTTTTTGCTTGTTCTGCGTCTTCTATATCATTTCCTGTGCGTTTAAAAGTGCCTGCAATAGGAAAAATATTAGCTACATTATTCTTTATGGTAATCTGGGCTTCTGGCGATGAACCGAAAAGCTTAAAGCTTCCGTAATCAAAATAAAACAGATAGGGTGATGGATTAATTGATCTTAAGCATCTGTAAACATTAAACTCATCCCCTAAAAAGGACTGGTTATATGCCCGTGAAGGAACAATTTGAAAAACATCACCACGCAATATGTGCTTCTTAAGTTTATCAACCATGTTCATGAAGTCCTCATTTGTCAGGTTAGAACTTTCTTCGCCATTCGTCTTAAAACTATACTCCGGATAGTTCTTGTTCTGAATAATGTATTCCATCTTTTCCAGGTCCTCATTATCATCTCCATTGAACCTGTTTTTAAACAAGGTGATCTCATTACGGAAATGATCAATGGCGATAATATACCTGTAAATATGGTACTGCATTGTTGGGATCTCTTCGCCTTTCGGAGTTTCAGAAGTGAAGGTTATATCTTCAAAATGTTGTACAGCGTTCCATGTAAAATAGCCAAACAAACCACTGGAAATATGTCTGTTGCCATCAATTACGTCCGGTGTAAAAGCAGCTTTAAAAGCATCTATTTCTTCGGTTAGCACAAACTCCGTTTTTTCCTCTTTCTGTCCATCAGGAAAGTAAGAAGAAAGCACACCATCTTGCAGTATAATACCTGCAACAGGTTCAGCACACACATAACTCATAGAGTTCTCACGACTATGATAGTCGGAGCTTTCCAGTAAAATTGTATTTGGAAATACATCCCTCAATCTCAGGTAAATACTTACCGGAGTAGTGGTATCTGCAAGTCTCTTTTTATAAGTTGTGTTAATGATATAATTATTCATAATAACATTTTTTTCAATTCATTTATTCAAATTGCCAGATCATAAAAAAACCCGGCGTGTGGTTACGTCGGGTTTTACAATGTGGTTTGGTTTAGGTTGATAAACTATAAGGTACACAAGGTTGCGACGAAACTCTTTTCAGAATTACCACGCCACTGCCAAGTATGTATATTGTTAATCATGTGCAACAAAAATATAAATAAATCTTACTAAACAAAATTAAATTGTGAAATTTATGAAACTCCAAAAAAACTACGGCTCGGATCAGCCATAGTCATCTGTATAATTGATGCAATGATCACGATTAAGCCCAGTCCAAAATACAGCGCAATAGTGCGGTGCTTGGCCGATGGATCATCTGCTCTTTTCGACCTTGCATTGCCTACAGTAACTAAAATGGCAGCAAAAATCATCATTGCAATATGTTMCATTTTCCAATATCTTATTCCTGCTTCAACCAGCGGGCTCACAAAGTACAATATCAAACCAAATAAAATTTGGATATGCACAAATATTAAAGTAAACACATTCAATTTCCTATTTCCTTCCGTATATGGTTTTTTTCCAAGCCACCCTGCAATTGCAGTTACTATTGCCAATACCAATAAAATTAAGACGAGATAACGCCAGCCTGAGTGTGCACTCTTTAAGATGTGATAAAAATTCATAACGGTTTTTCTTTCAAACTTAAGTAATTACTTTATGCTTTATGTAATAGCTAATTACTAAATGATATTTAAAACGATTCTATTTTAGGCCTCAACTGCATCGTAAACAACTACTTTCTCCCATAAATGGCTGTAGTTTTTTATAAATTCCAGGTGTATCGGATGGGTTTGATAGGTTGCCTGACCTTCAAGATCACTAAAGAACATCAGTTCAGATACCCCCCAGCTGCTATCAATAACATCGCGTTTTTCAGTACTGGCTACAATTCCCACATGTAATTCTTTTACAGTCGGGATTTTCGAAAGTGCTTTCACGCCTGCGGCTAATTTATCACGATCTTCTTTTGAATCTGGATTTTTCAACCAGAAAAACACATGGTGTACCACCGGATAATTTTTTTTCATATTTGATAACGGCATAGCGGTTGCAGCTGTCCCCACTGCAAGTGCTGCAGCGGTTCCAATAAATTTTCTTCTGTTAGACTTGTTCATAATGCATAAATCTATGAAAAAAAATATTACTTCACTTCATATGTGCCAGCTATTGTTCCAAAAGACTTAACCAGCCTGTTCCATGAATTAATCTGGGCTACCGCCAATGAAAGATTTGCAATATCAGCATTAGAAAAATGCTTTTTAAGCTCATCATGCAGATCATCTGATTCTTTTTCGTCCTGAAGATTGGTTAATCTTTCAGCAAAAGCCAATACAGCCTTTTCTTTAGGGGTATAATAGTCTGTTTCTCTCCAAACCGGCAGTGAGATCAGCCGCTGTAATGTTTCGCCTTTGTGTACCGCTTCCTTCGAGTGCATATCCAAACAATATGCGCAGCCATTAATCTGCGAAACTCTCACATCCAATAAATCAATTAATAGTGGATCAATTCCTGAACTGCGGAGATAATCCTTTATCTGTCGCATTGCTTTAAATAACCCTTCCGGGATTTCGTTCTGACTAATTCGTAACATAAAATATTCTTTTTCTCTTAAAGACAATCAGCATATCTAAAGCGTGACAACTTATCTGGATTTCGGATAAAAAAGATATTAGCAATTTCATTTTGCTCAAAAACAAATATCTGGCAACTTACCATCACCCCATCTTCATAATGAAACATTGCCGGTTGATGATTAATCCCTCCATATTTAAAGGTTCGTTTGGCAAAGAATTTCGTTTGCAATCCTTTTAAAAACTTAATTACATTAGCCCTACCCAAAACAGGCCTTAAAGCAGCCAGTACTTTTCCTCCGCCATCAGAAATCACAGAGATCTCCGCCTTAAGCATCAACTCCAGCTCCTGAACATCACCCCTCTTTATTGCATTTACATATTTTAAGAGCAATTCTGTTTCCACATCATTTTTACCCTGCTTCTCCCTCTGTTGCAAGCTTTGTTTTGCTCGCTTCAAAATTTGTCGCGAGTTATCAATTGTTATTTCCAATACCTCAGCAAGCTCTTCATGGCTATAATCAAAAGCTTCTCTTAGAATAAACACTGCCCTTTGGCGAGGCGTTAATTTTTCCAGAAGCACCATTAAGGAATAAGAAAGCACCTCTTTTTTACTCAGGGCAGAATCAGCCTCATTGGTATCAATAGGTTCCGGCAACCATATTCCCGGATACTCATGTTGCAACCGCTCATTTTGCTTCTTGTAATTAATAGCCAAATTAATTACTGTACGCACCAAATAAGCTTTTTCATTAATAACATTGGAATCTATCTGCAAGAATTTTAGAAAAGCATCTTGTACGATATCGAGTGAAGCCTCGTAGGATCCTGTAATGTTGTATGCATATGTAGTCAGTAAGGGCCTTAAATGATTCATGATACTACTATTTCAAACTTAAAGAAAAAAAGAGATATTTACTTAACGCTACAAACGCTCATGAGAACATCAACACTACTGCCATTTATCCTTTTACTCTCCATATTTATTGGGTGTAAACAATCTAAAGAGAAATTAATTCTTAACATCCCAGACCCTAAAACACTTAACGAATCATATGTCAGCAATCCAGACAAAATACTTGCAGACGAGACTGTTTTTACATTAAATGAAAAACTCAGGGAATTAGACCAGTCGGGGAAAGCACATATTGATGTGGTATTTGTCAAGACTATTGGAGATAATGTACCCAAGGAAATTGCAACAATGTTATTCAACTCATGGAAAATCGGTGACAAGAAAACCAATAATGGCTTGCTTATATTTATAGTTGAAGACCAACACCGGATAGAGTTTGAAACAGGTTATGGATTAGAAGGAATATTGCCTGATGTAACATGTTACAAAATCCAGCAAGACTACATGATTCCCTATGCCAAGCAGAACGACTATGACAATGCAGTAAAAAAAGGCGTAGATGCGGTTATTGAACACATCACCACCGAAAACAATGCAATATACCAAGCACCCGACACCACTTCAGTTGCAGAGGTTGAGGCCCCATCGGCTATTATTGACCCTGGCATTTCAGAACCTTATGATATCACCCCACAAGCCCTCACAGCACCGGTAAAACAAAGGGCCGCTCCCATTGTTGATTTCCTTTTGCTCATAATCCTTGCCATTTATATTGTATTTTCTTCGTTGGTTGGTCAGCGGTTAACAGCACACAAAGGCATACCGCGACTAAAAAATCCTGTGATCTATTTTCTTTGGATAGCACCGGTTACCCTGGTTATTTTATTGAACATATACCTGCCATTTGAATGGCATAACATCAGAACAATTCTAATACTCTATTTCTTTCTATGGGCGTACGTGAACTTACATTTCTACTTTTTAGGCAGGAAGCTAACTGCCACCCTAAAAGATAAAACACCACACGAACAGTATCTGGCATGGCAATCAACACATTTGCCATCCCAATACATCAGAAAAGCATTCCCTACAACATTTTTAACATCCTACTGGAATAAGTACACTGAACTGCTGCATACTTTGCGATCAAGCCCAATGACATGCGAAAAATGCAGCAATAAGATGATTATACTAAATGAGGAAAAAGATGATCAATACCTGTTAAAAGGAAATATTATAGAAGAGCAAATTGACTCCATAGATTACGATGTATGGGTATGCAGATCTTGTAAAACAGAACTGATACTCGATTATAAGAATCCTGAATCTAAAGCCCAGGAATGCTCAAAATGTCATTTTCATACCTTTTTATATAAACGAAGGGCTATCCATAAAGCTTCAACCACAGAAAATGAGGGTTTCGGCTATAGCTATTATCTATGCCAATATTGCAAATACGAAGAGAAGACAAAGTTTATCATCCCAAAAGTATCAACCTCAAGCGGATCTTCCTCTTCGGGCAGCAGCAGCAGCTGGTCTTCTTCTTCCAGCAGTAGTAGTAGTAGTAGCAGCTCTTCAAGCAGCAGCGGAGGCTCATCAGGAGGCGGCGGGGCTGGCAGCAGTTGGTAAACGCTCATGAATTAACTAATTAATTATGAAACAAATTATACGTTTAATCTTCATTATTTTACTTACCGCAGGTTCATTAAAAGCTCAGGAATCTTTTACAATAAGCGGCACTGTATTTAACGCAAAAGAGGAAATTATACAAGGTGCTACTGTGTTTATTGATGGCTCTGAAAAAGGTACAGCAACCAATGCAAAGGGCGAGTTTAAATTTGCCAATATAAAACCCGGCACCTATCAGGTAATTGTGAGCATGATTGGTTATGCTTCCACAAAACAAAATGTAATTATCCAGAACCAGTCTGCTTCACTAAATATTCATATTAAAGAAAAAACAACTGTTCTGCGTGAAGTAGTAATTGGTGATGACTCTCAGCGCAAAGAAAACATAAAAATATTTCTTAAGAATTTCCTGGGTGAGTCTGCTAATGCAAAAAAATGCAAGATACTAAACCTCGAAATTATTGATTTTTCGACCATCAAGACAATACTGGAGGCTACATCAGATGACTTCCTGATTATTGAAAACAAAAGCCTGGGCTACCGCATAAAATACCTGCTCAGAAACTTTCGTTACAACAAGGGAACAGGAGTTACAAGTTACGATGGGGAATCTGTATTTGAAAATTTGGCAGGTACTGAAGAAGAAAAAAGCACCTGGATTGAAAACAGGAAAAAAGCGTATCAGGGTTCCCTCATGCATTACTTAAGATCACTCTATAAAAACAATTTGAGGCAAGAGGGCTTTATTACTCTTGAAATAAAGAACAACAATCAGCCATTACAATTAGCTCCCAATCCGGTAAACATGGAGCAATACATCAATACTGTTGACAGCAATTTTATTCAGTTGAAATTCAAAACCCGTCTATATATTGTTTTTGATAAAGAGAATACTTTGAAAGCTGACAGCCAGGATCAAAATGGTACCATCACAAAAATGATGGGGAAGGATGGTTCTATTATGCGCCTGTTTTTAGATAATGCTATAATAGACAGTAAAGGCAGCTATGTTGATTACAGAAGCTTTTTTATACAGGGCTTTTGGGGTGGCAAAAGAATTGGCGACCAACTGCCATTTGAATATAATTAGATTCATCTATCTTTATATTGATCATCAAAAAATAGAAACAGATGGAAAAGAATATTCCAACACTTTACGAATGGGCCGGAGGCATGCCTGTTTTTGAGAAACTTATGAGTTCTTTTTATAAAAAAGTTCTGCTTGATGACACTCTTGAACCTATTTTTAAACATATGTCTGCCGATCATCAATTGCATGTAGCACATTTTATTGCCGAAGTTTTTGGTGGCCCTAAAATGTACAGTTCCGAAGAAGGTTCGCACTTTAAAATGATTCAAAAACACCTTGGCAAACATTTAACAGAAACCCATAGAAAACGTTGGGTGCAGCTTCTTATAGAAACTGCAGACGAGCTTACTTTACCTGATGATCCTGAGTTTCGCTCGGCATTTGTAGCCTATATTGAATGGGGAACCAGGATTGCTGTTTTGAATTCTTCAGAAATGGAAGTGGCATTAAATCCGGATGAACCCATGCCCAAATGGGGATGGGGAGAGCCTGGCGGGCCTTTTATCCCATAAACACAATAGTTCGTATTTCTGACCTCCCCTACTCATTCTTAGTTCGTAAAAATGTGCATTTTCTCGAACAAGCGTAAAACAAGCGACGAACCAGCTTTAACCAAAGTATACAAGAAAGGGTTGTCAGGGGCAACTTTACGCCCTAACAACCCTAAAAAAAACTGAATAACCTTAGTATCCCTGATTCTGATGGAATGCCTTGGTTACATCTAAAGTTGATTGAGGTATTGGAAATATCCTTCTTGTAGGCTGAGATGTTGGCTTGGCACTAAAAGGAAGTTCATATTTTCCAAAGCGGATCATTTGTGGTCTTCTGAACATTTCCCAATACGTTTCAAAAGCAATCTCTTTATAAAGACCAGCCTCGTCAAGCGATGTTATCGCTACACCCGGTGCATTTCCATAAAGCGATTCTCTTTTTCTTGACGTGCGTAAAATGTTGATGTCGTTTAATGCCAAGGCAGTTTGTCCTTTACGGAAATAGGCTTCTGCCCTCATGGTATAAATAACGCCTAAACGGAACAAGGGGATATCAACATTGCTGGTTCCGTTTCCTTCTTCAGGGTCAAACTCAAACTTAAATACGCGCGCTCCCCTGTTGATCTGGTTTTGAGCAAACACAGCTTGTGTAGGGTTAGTAAAATTAAGTTCAGGAGTAAAATCCATACGTGTACCGGTACTTTTTTCCATGTAAAGCTCAGAAACTTTAATCCTTCCGTTGTCAGTCATTTCAAAACCACCCGAAGCATTAAGTTTAGGCCCATACTGAGGCCCAACCATGATACCGCGATTGAAATGAAACCATGGCAGGTTATTGCTTTTAGGAACAATATCTGATGCGGGAACACTACCCACTGCATCGTTCATAAACCAGGTTCCATCGCTATACTGGTACTTTCTGGTAAACCTTGGATCGTCGTGGTTTCCATTCCAGGTAGCATAAAACTCCGGACTGATACAGGCTGCATTAGTTCCTCTGTTTGCAGGAGATGGTTTTTGGTTACGCTCTACACCAACATATGCAAAGGAATTAGAACCGTTTCTGATGTAATCTATTTTTTGCACCACCACAAAAATAAGTTCAGAACCACCTGAATTTTTGATTGCGAAGTTGTCGAAATAGTTGGTTTCCAAACGGAATTTACCAGGGTTGATCAATAATGAGGTGTAATAGATCACCTTATCCATATCAGTATCATTGCTGTTTACCGACTTCTCATTAAAATTAAAGGAAGCTGCATAGCGATCTTTATACACTGCACGGTTAAGGTACATATTAGCTAATAATCCATAAGCCGCCTCTTTAGTAAACCTTCCGTTATGAGTGGATTGCTCTCCCAACGTGGCAAGACTTGGAATTAAACCCTCTACCTCGGTAATAAGTCCGTCTATTGCTGATGCTGCCTGTCTAATTTCTAACGGGGCATTTTCATTAGCTGGATCACGGTAAGGCGCTTGCCCAAACAGATCAAGGGTAGTATAGGTATAGTAGGCTAATAAGCCTTTAGCTTCGGCAAGGAAAAGATCCTTTTGTGCGCCGGTACCCGTGCTGTTTGCTTTTATAGCTGTTAATGATCTGGTGATGCCATTGGTAAGCATATTCCAGTTATCTGTTACAATCGGATTATCGGCCGCCCAGGTAAACTCATGCATAGAACGCCATTTACCGCCATCGCCCCAGTCGCTTCCACGTGTAGGCAGCAGGGCCTCGTCTGTTGTATATTCCTGTAATGAAAATACCGCCCCATGATCTACAAAGGTTCCGTCGCCCAACCTGTCGTAAGCTGCCGCTAAAGCACCCGCAGGATTGGAAGCATCTTCACCTAATACTTCATCAAGCACAACCTCGTTTAATTTCGTACAGTTGGTAAGAAACAAGGCTCCAAGTAGAAATATGATATTTCTTGCTCTAAATAGTTTGTTTGTTTTCATTTTTATAATTTTATAGTTGCGCCAAAAAGAAACGTTTTTGCAGTTGGATAGCTAGAATAATCTATACCCAATGATTGGTTTCCACCACTCGCTTTTGGACTGTTAATTAATGGGTCGTAACCACTGTATTTAGTGATTGTAAATAAATTTTGTCCGGTAACATAAATGCCTAAACCATTAAGCCAGGTCAGCTTGTTGAACTTAAAATTATAGCCCAAACGTGCCGAATTAAGTCTTAAGAAATCCGATTTCTCTAAGTAAAGTGTAGAAAGCTGAGGGGGATTTGCAGGATTGGCACCAGATTTAAAATAACGGGTAGAAACGTTTCTGTCTGAAGCCAGGTTATTAATGTTTAATGCATTTAACCCCGTATTATTTACCAAATAACCACCCGACTGGCCTATGATTGAAAAGGAGAAGTCGAAGCTTTTGTAATTCATCTGGCTATTAAAACCGTAGGTAAATTTGGGAATTGCACCTTGAATGATCACACGGTCATTGTTATTGATTACCCCATCGTTATTAACATCCTTAAAGATGTTAGCTCCTTTATCATCATATCCGATATGTTCCAATAGGTAAAATGAGCCAGCAGCATAACCACTTTTATAAATATTGGCCGCTACCCCTGACTGTCCGGGACCTGAAATTGTTCCTGAGAGGATTTCGGAAACGGGTAGGTTTTCAATTTTATTTTGAAGTGTGGCACCGTTGACATCAATTGACCAGCTGAAATTACCATTGTCGATCAGCCTGGAGCCCAACATAAACTCAAACCCTTTGTTTACTATTTTACCATCAATATTTACCCATACGGTATTGGTAGGGCTTAGCACCTGTGAAGGAATATTAAGAATGGCATCAGTTGTGGTTTTTTTGAAATAATCTAATGTTCCGTATAATTTGCCTTTCCATAGTTCAAAATCCAATCCCACGTTGTATTGAGTTACTACTTCCCACTTTAAATCAGGATTTGGTGTTCTGGTAACAGAGATGCCGTTTACCAGAGCTAAATCATTATACAAATAGTATCCGTCGCCGGTTGATAGTGCGTAACTGGCTTTAGTGATTTTATTTTCGACCTCCTGGTTGCCAGTTTGACCCCAACTGGCTCTTAATTTTAGGTTATCAAGGAAAGAAACATCTTTCAGGAAATCTTCCTGCGACATGTTCCAGCCAAGTGCAAAGGAAGGAAAGTAACCGTATTTATTGTTTTTTCCGAAACGGGTAGAACCATCGGCACGTACAGAAGCTGTTAACAGGTATTTATTTGCATACGAGTAGTTAACCCTTGAGAAAAAAGACTGCAATTCATTTTCCTGCGCAAATCCGAATACTCCTGTTTGTTTACCTGCAAAACCAGGGTTGTTTTCTGGTAAAACACCTGAGCTTTGATCAGCTATCCCATCAATGCTAAAGCTATTTCCGCCCCGCTCAAACTTTTKATAGGAGAACCCGCCAAGTACTTCCAGTTTGTGTTTGCCTTCTAACAGGTTATAGTTCAGGTAGTGCTCCATAAGCGTGCTTTTAGAGTTTAAATTGTACTGCACGTATTTCCCGGTTGGATTAATGTCTGTTAAGTTAGGGAATATAGTGGTATTCCTTTCTGCTACAGAACGATCTAAGCCCAGGTTAAATTTGTATTCAAGGCCTTTTACTATTCTGAATGAAACGTCCATATTTCCAAGCACTCTTAACGTGCGTGTTCTGTCGCGATAAACGCTAAGCAAATAAGCCGGGTTGTAATGCGCATTCATGTTGAAATTGGTGTATTTACCATTTTCATCAAATACCGGACGTGTTGGATTAGACATTAAGGTTTGGATGATCAGCTGTCCATTGGAACCTCCATCGTCGCTGGTCGGAACGCCATCATCTTTTGTTTCACTTGCGGTAAGGTTTACGCCTATTTTTAAACGCTGGTTGTCAAGAAAAGATTCAGAGGCATTGATCCTGCCTGAAGTACGTCTGAAGTCACTGTTTTTAACAATACCTTCCTGGTCCATCTGTGCGGCAGACACATAGTAGTTACCAGAATTTGTTTGTTTCGAAAACGATAATGAATTGTTTCTGGTTTGTGCGCGACGATAAATCACATCCTGCCAATCGGTGTTGCCACCATGGTCAAAAGCTTTCTCGGTAATTGCATTACGGTATTCATCTGCCGAAAGCAGATCAAGCTTATGTGCTACGGTAGAAAGGCCAAGGTAAGAATCGGCGGTAAAGGTAGCCTCTCCCTTTTTCCCTTTTTTAGTGGTTACAATAACTACCCCGTTGGAACCGCGGGCTCCATAAATTGCAGCTGCAGAAGCATCTTTTAAAACAGAGATAGATTCAATATCACTTGTATTTAAAAAGTTAAGCGGGTTCTTTGCCTTGGATGATCCAAATCCTACATTTTGTCCGGTCGGGCTTACGTCGTCGTTAGTTAAAGGTACTCCATCTACTACAAAAAGCGGCGTGCTTCCACTTCTGATAGAGCCTACACCACGGATGGTTACATCAACACCACCACCCGGCTCACCGCTGCTGTTCACTACCCTTACACCGGCAACTTTACCTTGCAATAAGTTATCGGCCGATACCACAACTCCTTGTCTGAAGCTCTTTTCATCCAATTGGGTAACTGAACCGGTTACATCTTTCTTTGTTTGTTTTCCATAACCTACAACTAAAACTTCGCCCAGACTGGATGCATCAGGCTCCAGTTTAATGGTAAGCACATCGGCATCAATTACAACCAGTTTGCTTTTATATCCAATAAATGATACTTCTAAGGTTTTTCCTTTGGCAGATCTGATTTCAAATTCGCCTTTAGTACCTGTACTAACAGCATTTTTAGAATCTGTTTCTTTAACTGTTGCACCTATAAGCGGCAGGTCGTTTTCATCCAACACTTTACCCTTTATGGTTTGTTGAATTGAAGACACTTTAGCAGGTGTTTTATCTTTTTTATTCTTACTGATCAACACCAGATTTTCAACAATACTATAGCTAAAATCGGCTTTTTCAGACAGGTCCTTAAGCAGCTCTTTAAGCGGTTTGGAATAGGTAACCGGGTATGTCTTCTTATCTGCAATTACCGCCTCGCTATAGCTAAACTTATAGTTGGTTTGCTTGCTCAATTGTAAAAAGATGTTTACCAAGGTCTCGTTGGATGCCTTGGTATTTTCGTTGAAGTAACTGTTAACCAATGTTTTTGACTGGGCTGGTTGCAGAAGCAGGAAACCGGCAGCCAGAAAACATATCTTTTTCAGGTTAAAAAAAGTATATTTATAATGCATATTTAAGTTATTAATTTATTTGATACTTAATAGTTAGCCGTAGTTGTTCTCAGCAACTGCGGTTTTTTTTTAATGACTTACGGTTACTGTCTCTCCATATGGTTTGAATTTTAGGTGTGTAACATAATTGATTTGATCCAGGATATTTCGAAGTGATAAACCGCCTTTGATATATAGCGTTATCCTTGTATTTAGCATTTCTTTATCCTCAGGCTTAAAGTTTACTCCATACTTGAAATTGAGGAGGGTAAATACCTTATGGAGGGTTACATTATTTAAATCTATATCCTTCTTATACCAGCCGTAAAGCGACATATCGCCTACTCTTTGTTTTTTAAGCCCTGATGTACTGAAAACTGCTCTTTCATTGGGTTCCAGATAAGTAATCTGCTTATCTGAAGACACGCGCACATGCCCTGTGATTACAGTAACGCTTGACCTGCCTTTATCAAGACTGATATGGAATGAGGTTCCCAATACTCTTGTTTTAATATTAGCAGAGGTAATGATGAAAGGATGTTTCGGATCTTTTGTTACTTTAAAAAAAGCATTGCCTTTTAGCAGGGTAACAGATCTGGTTTTGCTATTAAATTGTTCAGGGTATTTAAAAACTGAGTTTGCAGCAAGGTAAACCAGTGTACCATCAGTAAGCTTTACAGAATCGGTAGCAGAGGCAGTTGTTACGGTGATATCTTTAACATCAACCTTAGCGTTTAAAAAGACTCCAATGCCCAACATCAAGACAATACACGCGGCGGCAGCATATTTATAATAGATTGCGAAAGATTTTTTTACCGTGCCATGGGCCTTTATGTTCTTAAATATCTCGGCAGAAACATTTTCCTTAGAACCCATTTTAGTGCTATCCCATTCAGCATTGTCAAATTCTTTTTTTAGAAAATCCTCCAACAGATTTTTCTCTGCTTCAGAAATTTCATTTTTCTCGTTTTTCTCTATCAGATGCCTGAGATAGTGTACCTTCTTTTTTGTCATAATACTTATAAATCAACTATAAGTACCAGCGATGGCAAAAAAGTACTATCGGAGTATGTTAAATAATTGTTAATTGTAATTCACTTTCTAATCAATGAGAGATTATTTCGTCATTTCGACGATAGGAGAGATGACGGGCGTGTACTATAGCATGATATGAGTGACAAGGTAAATTCCAATTGCAAAGATTAGCAAAGATGTTTCTCCGGCATGGACTCTTAGCTGCTTTAATGCAGAAGAAAGCTGGTTTTTTACCGTTTGTTTAGAGAGGTTCAGCGTAGCTGCAATTTGCGCTATATCCATTTCCTCTAATTTGTTCATAATCAGAATTTCTTTCCTTTTCTCAGGAAGATGTTCTAATAAGGAGTAAAGTTTATCGAGCAATTCTGGTTCTAGCGAAGACGTGTTCTCGACCAGGTAGTTTTCAAATTTTTCCTCAATAACTACCGTATCAAAGCGCTTTTTCCTATACTCTTTTAGTACCTGGTTTTTGGCGGCCCTAAATAAATAATGCTCTATAGATAAAATCTGGACTTTATCTCTTCTGTCCCACAGGTCGGTAAAGATATCCTGTACTATGTTTTGTGAAACATATTCGTCACCCGTCATCTTAAAACAGAAGGCATATAATTTTTCCCAATGCTGGATATAGATATATTCAAAGCTTTTAAGGTCTTTCATTGGAGCTTGTCTGTTTGTGCGCTAAGTAACAAAACTTAAATAGCCTCAATTTTATTTAAAGGTTATATTTAAATTAATTCTTAGTATTTGGTTAGCTGAATATACCTATTTTAAACTATCAAGCAAAGACCGAAGATTGCATTTCTAACCAAAATTTATTTGCAGGATATACACACCGGCGCAATTGAGGATATTCTTTCTACATTTTGATGCATATTATACACTGGCTCTTTTGGGGGTGGCTGGTTATTAATGCTTTAAAGGACTTTTCATTGGCTGGCCTTGCTTTTGCATAACTATTATGTCCGGGGAGGACCTTTTAGGAAAGTGAGAGAGATAGGCGCAGGAACTAGGGTGGGTGTTTAGGGTTCATCCACCCTTCTTCTTGATTAAACCAGTTTTATTCCCAAATTGCGATAAGCGTCTAATCTGCTATCGTCACTTGGGATATCAGTAATTAGCACATCTATTTCCTGCATGTCGCATACTTTAAAACTATGCACGCCATCCAATTTCTCTGTATTACTCAATGCAATCTTTTTTATGGAGGAATTTAGCATTGCCTGTTTTACTTCTCCATCTTCATTTATTGCTGCAGTAATTCCAAATTTACTCTGAACAGCACATGTTCCCATAAAATACACGTCTGCCACATAATGCTTAACCTCTTCGCAAGTTTTAACACCGGTATTGGTTTCTGTATTGCGGTTATAAACCCCGCCTAACACAATTATTTCAATTTCTTTAAATTTTGATAGAATTGGAATAAGCGCCTGGTTATTAGTAACCACTCTAAAGTTGGAATCTAGTGGCAAGTGCGCGGCAATTGCACATATAGTGGTTCCCCCATCCATAAACACGGTTTGCCCCTTTTTGATAAATTGCTGTGCCTTTAGGGCTATTACATCTTTTCCTTCGGTAAGATACGCTGTACGATTCTGAAAACTTAATGGGTTTCTTGAAGGTAAAATGGCGCCCCCTCTTACCTTAGCTAATAATCCATTACTATGAAGTGTTTCAATGTCTCTTCTGATGGTATCCTCAGAAACATTTAGTTCGGCTGACAATAAATCGTAAGCTACTTTGCCGTCACGCTTTAAAAGACTAATAATATGATCAAAACGCTCTTCTCTTAACATAACACTAATGTTTAGGTTTCATTTTATAGAAAACAGCTACCAGAATAAGCAAAAAGCCGCTAAAACCTAAAGCTATGGGCAATGAATAATGATGAGCAATAAATCCAAGCATAGCTGGTCCGGCTAATTGTCCGGCATAGCCGATGGTAGTAATTGCGGGAATGGATACTGAAGCAGAAACATTTTTTAACCGGCCACCTTCACTAATGAACACGGGGACAATATTGGCTGCGCCTAAACCCAATAAGATAAAACCCAGCAGAGCGGTAACCAACCAAGGCGTGAGTATTACTAAAAAAATACCTGCGGCACCAATAAGGCTTCCACCGATAACAACTTTTGGCCCGTCAAGGTGGGAAACCAGTTTATCTCCAAGTAATCGCATAGTGGCCATTGCAATTGAAAATGCTGCATAACCAACGCCAGCCAGTTCTTCGTCTATTTTTCTGTTTTCTGTTAAGAAAACTGCACTCCAGTCTAACATCGATCCTTCGGCCAGAAAAACAGCAAAACACATTGCGCCTAAAAAAAGAACACCTCCGGTTAGCCACGAGAACGAGCTGGAATTACTATTCTGATCATGTGAAGAGAAATCTTTAATAGCAGCCCTTTCGGTCTGCTGATCGAATAATGAGCTGTATTTCCATGAAACAATAATGATCAGCAAAACAGCGATACTTACGGCGGCAGTTATTGGCTCCAGGCCAAGTTTCATCAGGAAACCCAAACCCAGGGAGCCCAAAAGCCCGCCAACACTAAAAAGTCCGTGAAGTGACGACATAATTGGTTTACCAAATCTATTTTGCACATGTACTCCGTGAGAGTTCATTGCCACATCGACAGTGCCTACCGCCGAACCAAATATGAACAGTACCACTCCCATCCAGATCACATTGTCCATAATTAAAAGCAATGGAAGTGTTAGCGCCATAACTAAAGCAGAGCACAGCATAACTATCCGGCTCCCGTAGCGATTAGACAAAATACCACTTACGGGCATCATACTAATGGCGCCTGTACCTAACAGTAAAAGTAGTAAGCCTAAACTTGCATCGTTTAACTGAAGCCTTTCCTTTGCATAAGGAACCATCGGTGCCCAACTCGATACGCCAAGTCCACATACCAAGAATACTGCTTTTGTGGCTCGTCTTGCTTTTATCGTTTTTTCAATGATGTCCATAACGCATATTAGTACTGCAAATAAATGCAAATTTGCACAAATACGCAAAAATAATATGGCTTTAGATAAAAGAATTGAATTAGATTAGCCGTAATAGCAGATATAAGCTACATCGTCGTCACATATAATATCAAAAGAAGTACCAGCAGCCACGTGGAAATTTTCCTGGCTTTTATATTCTTTATAGCTGTCGCCCGGAAGTTTTACATGCATAATGCCAGATACGATTACCATTTCTTCTGGTGATGATGCAGAAAACGTATAGGTTCCCTTTTTCATTACGCCAACTGTAGCTTTGCCTTTTAGCGTTTCCAGGCCAAGGCTTTGCACTTTGCCTTCAAAATATACATTGTGAGATATTACGTCGTTAAGTTCAGAAGAGTTATCAGAATTACTCATGATTATAGTTTTATTCGGTTAAAGGTTGTTTCTGAAGGCAAATGTATTAATTAATAAATCTCAATTCTTAATTTTCATAAAGTTCCCGCTTAGATTTCCAAGCCAAAATTGGTGTTTTTTAATGCCATTTTTGGTTTGTTTAAGTTTTAGAAAAATTATATTTTTACAACAATGGATTACTTTAACGCTCTCGAACCCTTACTAAGGGCATATTGGTATATAGCTATACCCGTAAGTTTGATATTTATAATTCAAACTATTTTAACATTTATTGGCGTTGATTCTGCAGATGGAATAGACGCCGATTTTGATGGAAACCTTGATCATGCGGATGCACCCTTTCAGCTATTCTCATTCAGAAATTTAATTAACTTTCTTTTGGGATTGAGTTGGGCCGGTATCTCATTTTACTCCATTATTACGAATAAACCTTTACTGATCATCGTGTCCGTTTTAGTAGGAGCTGGTTTTATCTTTTTGTTTTTCTTAATAATGAAGCAAATTCAAAAGCTGGCAGAGAACAATACTTTTAAGATAGAATCTACCTTAAACAAAAATGCAACTGTTTATCTGCGCATCCCAGCAAATAAAACAGGAACCGGTAAAATCCAGATCAGCATTAACGGATCCTTTCGGGAAATTGATGCCATTACCAATGGAGAATCAATAGAAAGCGCATCAACTGTAACCATCATTAGTATAGAAACCCAAAACATAGTCTTAGTAGAAAGAATTTAGAATGGAAAACATCTTACAATCACCACTTACCATCATCGTTGTTGCCGTTATCGTTATTTTTGTAATGCTATCGGCGTTAATTGCCCGCTACAAAAGATGTCCTTCAGACAAAATTTTGGTTATTTACGGAAAAACCGGAGGAACTTCGGCCAAGTGTATTCATGGCGGAGGCGCCTTTATCTGGCCGGTTATTCAGGATTTCGCGTACCTTGACCTTAAGCCGATTTCAATTGAAGCGAACTTAGTAAATGCGCTAAGCCGTCAGAACATCAGGGTTGATGTTCCATGTCGCTTTACAATTGCCATTTCTACAGAAAGCGACAGCATGAACAATGCTGCTGAACGTTTGCTTGGCCTTGCTGCACCGGAGATACAGGAATTGGCCAAGGATATTCTTTTCGGACAGCTCCGCCTGGTTATTGCCACCATGACCATTGAAGAAATAAACTCTGACAGGGATAAGTTTCTGGATAACATCTCAAAAAATGTAGATACTGAGCTTAAAAAGATCGGGCTTAAACTGATCAACGTTAACGTTACAGATATTAAGGACGAGTCTGGCTATATCGAAGCGCTTGGTAAAGAGGCCGCAGCAAAGGCCATTAACGAGGCTTTGATTAGTGTTGCAGAACAAACCAAAATTGGTGAAACCGGTAAAGCTATTGCCGACAGGGAAAAAGATGTTCAGATTGCCGAGACCCAGCGTGAGCGTGATGTTAAAATTGCCATTACCCAAAAAGACAGGGAAATCAGCATCGCCTCAGCGGTTAAAGATGAAAGAATTGGTAAGGCCGAAGCGGAGAGAGATACGCGTATCAAAACTTCAGAAGCCAATGCCATTGCCGTAAAAGGAGAAAATGAAGCAAAAATAGATATCGCTAATTCCGACGCACTTCGTAGAGAGAAAGAAGCTGAATCGTTAAAAATAGCGGTTTCTGCAGAAAAGGTTCAACAGGCTCAGGCATTGGAAGCATCATACCTGGCTGAACAAAAAGCCGAGGCTGCCCGTTCGGAAAGAGAAAGGGCTACACAGATTGCCAACATAGTTATTCCGGCTGAAATTGCCAAGCAAAGGGCAATTATACAAGCACAAGCAGATGCCGAAACCATTAGGGAAAATGCGAAAGGTGAAGCAGATGCCATCTTTGCAAAGATGGAAGCCGAGGCAAAGGGTCTGTTCGAAATACTAACGAAACAGGCAGAAGGTTATAAAGAAGTAGTAGCCGCTGCAGGTGGCGACCCAACCAAAGCATTCCAGTTATTGCTAATTGAGAAATTACCGGAATTGGTAAAAACACAAGTTGAAGCAGTGAAAAATATTAAGATCGACAAGATCACCGTGTGGGATTCAGGCAGCGGTGCTAGTGAAAACGGCAATTCATCTACCGCCAATTTTGTTTCGGGAATGATGAAAACTGTTCCCCCGCTTAATGATCTGTTTAATATGGCCGGATTAAACCTGCCTAATTACCTAAAAGGCTCGGAACCAACTGATGGACAAGATGCTGCTCCTGCTAAAAGTGAAATAAATAAGGCCGACGAAAGTCCAATGCCGTAAAGCAAGCCGAAGTAAGTTCATAAAAAAAGCCCGGTAATACCGGGCTTTCTCATGGATTAAGCGTTTTATTTTACTTTATTGCCGCTGTTTTATCAGCACTCATAATCACCCCTTCACTTAAATTCTCTGTTTTCAAACTGGCAAAATTATCAAATTTAACATTCTCCATATTACTTGCGATCAAGGTATGCTCATCTGAACTACCACTCATCTTTAACACTGCATCCTCACTGATCACTGTATATAAACTACCCACCCTAGAGTTAATTTTAGCTGTTGCACTTTGACTTAAAAACAACTGAAGATATTTTACATCAAAGTTGCCTTTAGTAACAACTACTGAACCACCTGCAGCTTCTATTCTTTGCAGATCCTTTACAGAAACATTTACCGTAACCTGATTACTTTCTGTAGAGTTGATAAACAAAGTTTCTCCCCTTCTTAAAACTGATGTGTTATTTGCATCGAAGTTTTCATCAACAAAAACTCCTTCCTTATCACTTTGGGTTAATACAATCTTCACATTTCCTGCAACCCAAATTCTGTTGATTCCTTTTGAACTTGTTTTTACTGAAGTAATTTCAATGTTATTGGCAGCTAAAGTTGTCATTGCCGAAGAGGTTAAAAAGATTGCTGCTAATGCTGTTCCGAATAGTGCTTTTGTTAGAGTTTTCATGACTTTATGTTTTAGGATTTTTCTTATTGTTTTTATTAATAAGACCTCACTACTCCCCTTTCGTTTCACCCAAATCCGGCGTATTATACCAGCATCGTGTAACTCACGACAAACTCCCTAAAAATTTCGACCAACGGCTGTAAATATTTTTTAGATATGAAATCAATCGACACTTAAGCCGAGCTGTTCCAGTTTTATTTTGGTGTCTTCATAGTCTGTATGGCAGATTCCGGTTAACCCCAGCCCCTCCGMTATCTGCACAAAAAGCATCCTGTCATCTATATATATACTTGTTTCGACATCACTTTGAGAAATGTCTATAGCAACCTTAAAGATATCTGCATCCGGCTTTCTGAAATGGACAAAACTTGAAGAGATGAAAAAATCAACAAATTCATTTAGTTTGAAAGTACTGATCCGATACTGATTAAGCTCTCTCCCTTCGTTACTGATCACTGCCACCTTTAAGTTATACTTCTTCTTTAGATCGCATATCAGTTTAATCATATCAGGATATGGAAGAGATTTACTGACCATAAATTCTTTAAAATCGTCCTTAGAATAATCCCGGTCTTCATAAAACACAAGCCTATCCAAGTACTCATCAAGTGTAATTTTTCCAACCTCGTAAGTATCAAAGGTGAGGTGATGTCTTTCTTCTACCTCTATAAGATCCAGATTAAATAGTTGCGCTGCTTCGGCCCTTGCCTTCCGGTCCCAGCCGTTAGTGAGTAATACCCCACCTATATCAGTAAAAAGTGTAGTGATTTTTTTGTTCTGAATCATCGTGAATTATTTATTTTACTACGGCAATAGCCATACCATCGTATTCTTTAACGCCAACTGTTTGAAGTATAGTTGCAGTGACATTTTTATTGGAAGCTAACAATTTATTGAAACGCTGCACACCTATAACCCTATCATCTGTACTATTCTCATCAAGTACTTTACCTTCCCGGATCACATTATCGCAAATGATAACCGTTCCCGGATGAGATAGGCTTAATGCCATTTCAAAATACTCAGTATAAGGTGGCTTGTCTGCATCAATAAATATAAGATCAAAAGGTTCTTCTTTGGCTTCCTTTATTTCCAGCATAATGTCCATCGCCTTACCTACTCTTATGTCAACTTTATCCAGGAGTCCGGCATTTTTAATGTTCTGCTTTGCAACATTTGCATGACGGGGATCAAATTCGATTGTAACAATCTTACCATCTTCGGGAAGTGATCTTGCCAGCCATATTGTGCTATAGCCAGCAAGCGTGCCCAGCTCAAGCACTCTTTTTGCATTACACATAAGTGCAATAACCTGCAAAAACTTACCCTGGTTTGCTGTAACGCTGATCTGAGGCATTTCTGCGGTGTCTAAAGATTTTATTGTCTCCTGAAGAACTTCGTCTTCCGGTGCCAACATCTGACTGATGTAATGGTCTACTTTACCAAATATTTCCTGATCCATATACAAATATAAAATTCGCGGCGGCATGTACAATGACAAACCGGGGAGTAATCTTTTCGAAATTTATATATTTGGTAAACAACACAAATGTTTAAATTAAAATGAAACTCAGAATTAAAAACCTAAGCTTAATGCTGATCGTTCTGCTTGCATCTTTTAATGTAAGTAAGGGCCAGAAAACAAAAAGTTTTACCAAGTATGTAAATACGTTTATCGGTACTGCACCACTTACCGATTCAGCGATCCTTGGTTATAACCTACCTAAAGGATGGAGATCGTGGGCAGGACTTACCTTTCCAGGCAGTTCGATGCCTAATGCCATGGTACAACTTAGCCCCATTACAGAATACGGATCGGGCGCCGGATATGAATATGAAGACAACATGATTTATGGCTTTACCCATACCAATAAAGGCCACTGGAATCTTTGCAATATCCCTATCCTTCCTGTTTCAGGAAAATCAACAACTCCAGATCAGGATGGCAAGTTCGGTTCCCACTTTTCTCATAAAAAAGAAAGTTCAGCACCAGGCTTTTATCAGGTATACCTGGATGATTACGATGTTAATGTAAGCCTTACTTCTACATTAAGATCCGGCTATCATAAATATGAATATAAAAACAAAACCGGTCGCAAAATCCTGTTTGACCTTGGCAAAGCAAACAACAGAGTAGGAAATTGGAAAATTGAACAGATAGGAAATACAGATTTGCAAGGGTTTCAAAACGTTGGTGAGGTAATTTATTTCTACGCCAAACTGAACAATAATATCGAAAAGCTGGAAAAACAGGAAGAAGGTTCAAGAAAAGGCTTTGCTATGGTTCACCTGGCAGATGGTGGCAAAGAACCTGTTGAACTTAAAATAGGTTTGTCTTTTGTAAGTACTGAAAATGCTAAAGAAAACCTTGAAAAAGAAATTGGAACTAAATCGTTTAATCAAATCCGTAACGAAGGGACCCAAACGTGGGAAACTATATTATCATCTATTCAGGTAAAAGGTGGAACTGAAAAGCAAAAACAAATGCTTTACTCTTCTTTGTACAGATCTTTGCTATGGCCTGCATTACGAAGCGATGTAAATGGAGAATATACAGATGCAAAAAAGAAACCAGGAAAAGCAGACTTTAACTACTACACAGAACCATCCTTATGGGACACATATCGCAATAAAGATGTGCTTTTAGGGTTGATTTCTCCTAAGGTTGCACTAGATGTAATCAAATCAATGAAGGATGTTGGCGATAAAACCGGATTTATCCCTACGTTTTTCCATGGTGATCATGGCGCTTCATCCATTGTTGGGGCATACCTGAGAGGAATTGACAATTTCGATGTAGAAGGCACTTATAAGCTGCTTTTAAGAAACGCAAATGTATCGCCAGGTGCACGGCCTCATTTGGAGGAGTATATTCAAAAAGGATATATTTCGGATCCTGACATTGCTAATCCGCATGTAGAAACTAAAGCCAATGCAGGGGTATCAAAAACCCTGGAATATTCGTACGATGATTATTCGCTTGCGCAAATGGCGAAGAAGCTTGGAGATACAACCAATTACGGGATCTTAATGGCCAGATCAAAAAACTTTAAAAACATGTTTGATCCCTCCACACGTTTCATGAGGGGCAGATTGCCAAATGGCGATTGGATTAAGAATTTTAATCCTCAGTATCCATACTATGAGTATATGTACAGAGAAGCTAATGCCTGGCAGGTATCTTTCTTTGCTCCTCATGATATGCCGGGATTAATTGAATTGTATGGCGGACCAGTGGGTTTTGAATCAAAACTTGATTCATTGTTTACAGTACCTTGGAACCCTAAGTACATCGCCCGAAATGTAGAAACAATGATCGGTCAGTACTGTCATGGCAATCAGCCAGATCATGAAGCTCCTTTTGCCTATCACTTTATAGGCAAGCCGGAAAAATCACAGAAAATCATCGACAAAATACTGAACGAGCTGTATGGAATTGGCCCTGAAGGCCTGGCACTTTCCGGAATGGATGATGCCGGAGAAATGTCTGCATGGTATGTGTTGAGCTCATTAGGTTTGTACACATTTTCGGCAACAGACCCGGAATACCTTGTAACAGCCCCTCTCTTTGATGAAGTAATTTGGAAAACAAACACCAACAAAACATTAACCATCAAAAAACCAGGTAAAGGACGAGGAATTACTGTTATAAAAGTTAACGGAGTAGAGAACAAAGGTTACTTTGTATCTCATGACCTGTTTAAGAACGGCGGCAATCTAGAAATCATCACAAAATAATGAGCATTCTGGCTAGCTTTTGTAACAAATATGCAAAAGCTAGCCAGAATTTATAGTTTTTAGCCCTCCATACAGGCAACAAGATTTTAATTCCGGCTTTTTTGTAATAGATTTAGGGACTTAACTAAATTTTATGAAGAAAATTCTGCTTAGCCTGGCTCTGGTTTTCTCTGTTACGCTCCTGTTTGCCCAGCAAACTTATCCGGTTAACGGCTCATACGACATCAGACAAGGCACTTACGCTTTCACCAATGCTAATATTGTAGTTAGTGCAAATCAAATTATCCCTAATGGCACATTACTAATTAAAGGGCAAACCATTCAATCTGTAGGAACTGCCACCTCAATCCCTAAAGGATATGTAGTGATCGATTTAAAGGGAAAATTCATATACCCTTCTCTTATTGATGCCTTTACCTCATATGGATTACCTGAAGCCAACCGTGTTTCCGGTCCGCGTCAATCTATATTTACCTCTACAAAAAAAGGTGCTTATGGCTGGAATGAGGCAATAAGACCCGAAACAAAAGCAAACACCTTTTTTGCTGCGGACAGTAAGAAAGCTGATGATTTGCGTAAAGCAGGCTTTGGAACGGTAAACGCAATTAGCAGAGACGGTATTGCCCGCGGAACATCTCTTGCAGTAACACTAAGTGATGAAAAAGAAAACAGCACCATACTTAATCCACAATCGGCAGCGAATTACTCTTTCAGCAAAGGATCTTCGCAAAATGATTATCCAACTTCTTTGATGGGTGCAATAGCCTTACTGCGTCAGACTTATTACGATGCACAATGGTATGGCAAACAAAAAGAAGAATACAACATCTCCTTGGAAGAGTTTAACAAACAACAAAACATTCCTCAGATTTTTGAAGCAGAGGGATGGCAAAATGTACTAAGGGCCAGCAAAATTGCACAGGAATTTGGCAAACAGTACATCATAAAATCTAATGGTGATGAATACCAAAGAATCGAGGCTGTTAAAGCAACCGGGGCAAGTCTTATTATCCCCATTAATTTCATTAAAGCCTATGATGTTGAGGATACTGTTGAAAACAGGAATATAACGCTGGCGCAAATGAAAGCATGGGAAATGGCTCCTACCAATCCGGCAGCGCTGGAAAAAGCAGGAATTAAATTTTCACTTACCACTCAGGGCCTGGAAGCACCAAAAGATTTATGGACAAACATACGCACCGCTCTTGATAATGGGCTAACTCAAAAACAAGCGCTCTTATCACTTACTGAGATCCCTGCCGGGATGATTGGAATAGCGGATAAAGTAGGTACTCTTGAAAAGGGAAAACTGGCCAACTTTATTATTACATCGGACAGCCTCTTTAAAAAGGAAAATATAATAGAAGAGAATTGGGTGCAAGGCAAACGCTTTATTCTGTTTAAAAAAGATGATGCTTTAAAAGACACGACAAACAAAGTGATTGCTAAAACCGCTGAACCAAAGAATAAAGATGCTGTAGGTTCATTAATTTTTCCATTTACCRCCTTTGGCAATACAACACCTTTAAAACAGGAAAGCGTTTTATTGAAAAATGCTACGGTATGGACAAATGAAAAAGAAGGTATTTTACAAAATGCCGATGTCCTTTTAGAAAACGGCAAAATCAAAGCTGTAGGCAAAAACCTAAATACCGGAAACGCCAAAGTAATTGACGCAACGGGTAAACATGTAACACCTGGTATTATAGATGAACACTCCCATATTGCAGGTACCGGAGGTATCAATGAAGGTGCACAATCTGTATCTTCTGAAGTACGTGTGGCAGATATTATCAATTCTGAAGATGTAAATATTTATCGTCAGCTAGCTGGCGGAGTTACTACTTCACAGATTCTACATGGCTCTGCAAACCCTATCGGTGGTCAGTCACAATTGATTAAATTAAGATGGGGCAAGTTACCAGAAGAGTTAAAGTTTGCAGGGGCCGATGGTTTTATAAAATTTGCGCTTGGCGAGAATGTAAAACAGAGCAACTTTGGCACCGGCGCACGATTCCCGGTTACCAGAATGGGCGTTGAACAGACCTTTGTTGATGAATTTACACGTGCAAAAGAATATAAATCAGAACTTGCCAAAAAGGGCAACACTGTTCGCAAGGATCTGGAGTTAGATGCCATAGTAGAGATTCTGGATAATAAACGCTTCATTACCTGTCACTCTTATGTACAGTCTGAAATCAATATGCTCATGCATGTTGCAGATAGCTTAGGTTTTAAGATTAATACTTTTACCCACATTCTTGAGGGTTATAAAGTAGCCGACAAAATGAAAGCCCGCGGTATCAACGCTTCTACATTTTCTGATTGGTGGGCTTATAAAATGGAGGTTGCCGAAGCGATTCCCTACAATGGAAAAATCATGCATAACGTAGGCATCACAACTGCATTTAACTCTGATGATGCTGAAATGGCCCGCAGATTAAATCAAGAAGCAGGGAAAGCTGTTTTATATGGTGGTGTACCCGAAGAGGATGCCTTTAAATTTGTAACGCTAAACCCTGCAAAAATGCTGCACATTGACAATAAGGTAGGCAGCCTTAGGGTAGGTAAAGATGCTGATGTGGTAGTTTGGTCTGATAATCCGCTATCTATTTATGCCAAGGCCGAGAAGACTTTTGTAGATGGTGTTGCATACTGGGATATAGATCGTGATGCCCAGATCAGAAAAGAACAACAATCGGAACGGGCGCGGTTAATTCAAAAAATGAAGGACAGCAAAGACAAAGGCAGCAAAACGCAACGCCCTAAAGCAGAGCAAAAGCACTTGTATGATTGCGAAACATTGGAAGATTATTCTCTTGAACTTAATGAAATGGAAAGGACTCATGACCATGAATAAATACATTTTAACGCTATTGATGTTGCCTTTGGGATTAAGCAGCTTTGCACAAGCCAACATTTCACCGGCAAAACCTCAGGATAAAAAGACCATTGTGATGGGTGCGAAGCTTCATGTAGGCAATGGAAAGGTTATTGAAAACAGCTACCTCATTTTTGATAAAGGAAAAATTACAGGCGTAGGAGATGCAACAGTTGCCCGTATTGATATGACTGGCTCAACAGTAATCCACGCAAACGAAAAACACATCTATCCCGGGTTTATTGCTCCCACCACCAATCTTGGGTTAATTGAAATCAGTTCTGTTAAAGCTACGCTTGATTATAACGAGATTGGGGATTTCAACCCACACATCAGAGCTTTGGTGGCTTACAATACAGACTCTAAAGTACCTGCTACTGTAAGAAGTAACGGTGTACTAATGGCTCAGATAACTCCACAGGGCGGCACAATATCCGGCAGCTCATCAGTAGTACAGCTCGACGCCTGGAACTGGGAAGATGCTGCTATCAAAAAAGATGATGCCATGCATTTGAACTGGCCTGTAACGCCAAAATTCAGGAACACTGGTAATAGACCTGTTGTTTCTGCCGATGTGCTTAAAGAACGTACACAAAACCTTCTAAATGCCCTTGATCAGTTTTTTGCTGAGGCAAAAGCCTATGCCGAAACAGATAAACCTGCAGTAACAAATACAAGATTTGCAGCGATGAAACATTTGTTTGATGGCAGTCAGCGACTGTTTATTACCGCAGCAGGCGAGAAAGACATCATTGCAGCGGTTAAGTTTGCCAAAAAATACGGCATTACGCCTGTTATTGTAGGTGGCGATGAAGCTTATTTAATTACCAGTTTCTTAAAAGAAAACAACATAGCAATTATAGTAAATGAGCCCCATAACTTACCCGATTCTGATGATAGTGATGTAAATATGCCTTATAAGAATGCTGGGGTATTGGCCAATGCAGGACTCGATGTAGTGATGGGTATGCACAGTTATTGGCAGCTAAGGAATCTTCCTTTTATGGCTGGCACTATTGCTGCCTGGGGTTTAGATAAAGAAAAAGCTTTACAGACCATTACATTA
This sequence comes from Pedobacter sp. 05L430, assembly GCF_056397585.1. Taxonomy (NCBI): domain Bacteria; kingdom Pseudomonadati; phylum Bacteroidota; class Sphingobacteriia; order Sphingobacteriales; family Sphingobacteriaceae; genus Pedobacter; species Pedobacter sp. 05L430. The sequence continues at coordinate 143,848 of NZ_JBFTNT010000002.1, forward strand.
AACACTGCAAAAGTACTAGGAATAGATAAAACGGCTGGAAGTTTGGAAATTGGTAAAGATGCGACTTTCTTTATCTCCGCTGGTGACGCCCTTGATATGAAAACCAATAAAGTTGAGCAGGCATTTATTCAGGGCAGAGACATTAATCTGGATAACCTCCACAAGCAGCTGGACAAAAAGTTTAGTGATAAATACAATGCTGGGAAGAAGTAGCTCGTGTCGTCTCGATTTCTATGACAAAACCAAATCATTTTTATAGATGGTTTGGTTTTTTATTACAGCGAATATCCTATGGATGATTTTGTTTCTTACCGCATTTAAAACGCTCATCTTGTTCTTTCCCTCCTGAACTTTTCGTTTATAATATGTCC